>NZ_JBNCNY010000002.1:643448-764325 GCF_049847225.1 Micromonospora sp. DT81.3 | reverse complement strand
CGGAACATATTCCGGGCCAACTCGGGAAGGGGCACCCCGGGCACGGGCATCTGGCTGCAAAACCCATCCTCGGGATCAAAAGTGTCATGCGACAACTGGGTGAACGACGCCGCAGATGGCGTGACAAACGTTTTCTGCGCCCCCTGACGTCCATTTGCAGGCCCACTGATCGGGCCGCAACAGTCGCATGATCCTTCAGGAACCGATCGCCAGACTGTGCGAAGGGAAGCCGCGAGATGCGCTGCTGTTCGGCGGAGGACTCGACTATCTGCAGCGGCCCCGTTCGTCCGGCAAGTCCCGCTCCTGGTTCGTGACCGCTCTCGACGATGCCGGTCTTGAGCGGATGACGGTCCACGACCTCCGGCACACCGCGGCATCACTGGCGATCAGCTCGGGTGCGAACGTCAAAGCGGTGCAGCGGATGCTCGGTCACGCGTCTGCCGCGATGACCCTAGACGTGTACGCCGACCTTTTTCGACGACGATCTCGACACCGTCTCGGCATCCCTCAACGCCGCTCGTGCGACCTCAATATCGAAGGCTTGAGGCAATCCACCGCGCGCGGCGAGACGGTGGACGAGCTCACGCTCGGGTCCGGCGGGTTGGGTCAGTGATGACGTCGCCTTCGACCGTGGTCAAACGACAAGTCCGCCAGAAGTCGCTGCAGCTGAATCCCTCTCGACGTGAACACCGCCGTGGATAGGCTCGGCCTGTGAGCAACCGAAACGTCCCCCTCCGCGCCCTGATCTTTCTCACTCTTGTGCCCCTACTCACGGGGATCTGCGCGGCTGGGCTCTCTCTCATCACAGCGGCCAGCAGGGCAACGGAAGCCGAACCGCTTGCCTCGCAGTTCTCAGCCAGGCCCGACCTCCTCACCTACCTGAACATCGGGTGGGTGTTGATCGGTTGGGGCCTGGTTGTGGGGATCGTCACGCTACACGCCGCCGCGATCACCACCGGACAGCGCATCGCCGCCCGTCCGGGCGAATGACTGTGCGCTGACCATCGGTCCGCGGACTTCCTCCCACGAGTTCGCCGGCATGGGTCAGTCCAAGGTGATCGAGAGGCACCGCGGCTCCTCGGACGATCAATCCCCGTGATGCCTCCCACCCGCGCACCTCCTCGCGTGCGTCAGGGCGTCCGGGTACACTCGGGCGCCGTCTCACTCGTAGGCTTCGTCGACCTCTTCGTCCAATTTCTCGCGGTCGACTGCAAGTTCTTTCCGTGTCAGCTTTGTGGCGTTCCCCAGCGACGTCTCAACTTCGTCGGCGTCGGCCGGATCGACGACGAGGACGATTCCCGCGCTTCCCGCGCTCAAGGTCTCACCGATCGCCTCGAGATCTTTCGAGGGCGACTTGCGCGAGATGTGTCCTGCAATAGCTCCGAGGCCGGCCCCGGAGCCGCCGGCGACGAGCAGTGCACTTCCGAGCGCCACTGCCGGGAACAGCGCGGCGGCGAGTCCTGCCGCGAGCCCAATCTTCAGGCCCTTCTTGGTGCTGCGGTGTTTGCCACTGTCCTCGTGCTTGATCACGGTGAGTTCGCCGTCGAGGCCCCGACGGATCAGTGCAGCGTCGAAGAACTCGTGCTTGTGATCCGAGTCCTTGAAGTGCTCTACCACCTGGTCGAAGTCGGCCACCGCCTGAGCCTCGTCCGCATACTGCGCGGCGATCGCGGCAAACTGCTGATCAGCCATTTCACCACTCCCAACTCCGGCAGCGGCCTCGCGGCCAACTGGCCCCTGGTTCTGTTGGCCGAAGTCTAGGGCGGGAAGTTTGCGGCGGCCAGGGCCCCAGCAGGCCGTGATTGGGGAACTCGACTGTCACCGGGCGACCGGGCCGCTCCGGACGGGACCGCCTCGTCGATCGAGGCGGCAGTGGGATGACCCGCTGCCAACTTGGGCTGGTGGCACACGAGTGTAACGGCCCGGCTCAGGTCTGCTTCCGCGCGGCAGCGCTTTTCCACCCGAAGTCGGCGATGATCGAGAGAGCCACGACGGCGAGTAGTGCGAGCGCGGTGGCCGGTTCGTTCACCAAGGTCGTGGTGCAGAAGACGATCAGGGTGCCCAGAGTCGCGACCAAGGCGATCACGAGAACAACGATGTTCGCACCGGTCTCACGGAATAGCCGGAAGTGGCCCACCGTCACCGTCGAGAAGACGAGTAGGGCGACGGCGCTGCCGATCGAGGCGATGCTGGTCAGATCGAATGCTGACACCAGGATGATGGCGAGCCCGGCCATCACCAGCAGCCCGACCGGGAAGCGCCCCCCCGATCGGCCGAACACGGGTGGGAACTGCCCGATCGACGCGAGTTGCCTGGTCATTCCGATCGAGGGATAGAGGCCGGCATTGACCGCGCCTGTGGTGGAGAGGAGCGCGGTGATCACCATCAGCACGTAGCCGGCTTGTCCCAAAGTGGGTTTGGCGGCCTCGGCGATGGCAGTCGCTCCGTACTCGACTACCTGGTTCGCGGTCAGCGTCCCGAAAACTCCGAGCGAGACGGCGACGTACACGGTCGTCGCGATGGCGAGCGCCAGGTAGATCGCGCGGGGGAGCTGACGGGACGGGTTGGGAAGGTCTTTAGCTGTGAACGTGATGACACCGAAGCCTAAGAACGCGAAGAAGGTGAGCGCGACGCTGGCGATGATCTCGCGAACGCCGGGGTAGCCACTGGGAGCCAGCAGGGCAGGATTCCAATTGGCGATCGTGACGACAGCGAAGACGGTCAGGATGCACAGCACGATCGTCACGAGCACAGACTGCACGCGCGCAACGGCAGTCGAGCCGACCGCATTCAACGCGGTCATCGCCAGCACGAGCAGCACTCCGAGCACCTTCGCCCAGAACTCGTCGCCCCCGGCGACGACCGAACTGGCATACCCGCCGAAGGAGGCGGCGATCATCGCGACGACGATCGATCCCGCGGTGAAGAACAACCAGGCACCGATCCCCGCGATATGCCCCTGCCCGAAGCCGCGTGACAGGTACTCCAACAGCCCTCCACCGGTCGGGTACCGGGCCCCCAGCTTGGCGAACGAATACCCCTGCAAACCCGCGATCGCCCCCGCGATGAGGAATGACAGCCACACCGCCGACCCTGCCACTGCGCCGGCGGCGCCGAGCAGCGCGAAGATTCCGGCTCCGACCATTGAGCCCACGCCGATGAACGTCGCCTGAAGTACCGTCATCCGCTTCTGAACATCCGGAGCGACCATCGTGCGCCTCCATGTCTCGGACCTCCGGCGTTAGCATCGGACGGCGAGGCCCATGATGGCCCGGTCTGCACTCCTGAGCAAGCCCGCTCATGTACTACGGGCAGGGAGCGTCAGTTCACCCCTCGCTGGGCGCGCGTCCGACGGCCATGATGGGGACCACGGTTGAGCGCCGCAGGAGGCTTCACATGAAGATGGACACTGCCAGGGTGCGGGGGCGACGAGTCGCGAGTGGCATGTTGGCTGCCCTCATGGCAGTTGGTCTCACCGGGTGCGCGGGTGAGGTCAGCAGCGTCGACCGAGCGGAGGCGCGGGTGGCCGCAAAGGAGAAGGCTCTGACCGACGCGCAGGCCGAGCTCCTCAGCGCGTCGGAGGCGTTCTGCGAAGCGAGCGAGACCTACGTCATGGCCCTCGACCGGTATGGAGACGTGCTGAACGAGACTGCGCCCACAGTGGGGGATGTGCGGGAGGCGGGCGCGGATCTCAGCGAGCCACGCGACGATGCGTTCGACGGTGCAGAGGAGGCAGTCGCTGCGCAGCAGCAGGTCGTGACCGCCGAAAAGGAGTTGGCCGAGGCCCGCGCGGCACTGGAGCGGGCGAATGCCGGCACCTCGGTCGAACCCAGTGTGGCCGCTCCACCGGAACCGACCGTCACACCGCTGGCGCCCGCAGCGGCCGTGGACCGGGTCATGCAGGCGGAGTCGGCATTCGCAGCCAGCCAAAGCGCGCTCACCGACGACACCCCGTTGGCGGACGCATCGGAGCAGTTCAACAGCGCCGCCGTCGCTCTGGAATTCGCCTGGCTACGATTGTTCGGCGAGGCGGGGTGTCTCCCCAATGAACAGACGCTGCAGGCGCAAGCCGCGCTTAGTGCGTACACCACGGCCCTGCAGCAGGATCTCGCGACGGTGGGCTACTACGCCGGTGCGATCGACGGCCTGTACGGGCCCGAAACGGTCGGAGCGGTGGAGGCGCTTCAGGAGGCTAACGGCCTCATCGTCACCGGCACGGTGGACAATGCGACCGCCGACGCACTGCAGGCCGAGCTCCTGGCGCTCGGGGGAGCGGCCGCGCAGGAATCCATCGCGACCACAGCGGCCGTCCAGCAGACACTCAAGCTCCTCGGACTCTGGGACGGACCGGTGGACGGCCTCTGGACCCCGGCCCTGACCGACGCTGTGACAGCGGCGCAGATCGAACTGGGCGTCGAACCGACGGGAGCGGTCGATGCCGCGACCCTGCACGCCTTCCAGGCGGCGATGGAGCAGGTCACTCAGCCGGACTCGCTGGAGAGCCCAACCCCCATGCCCTCGGCTTCTGACGAGTCGTAGCGCTCGACATCACATCGAGACCATGACAAGGGTCCATATCCTCGCCACCGGCGGAACGATCGCGGGGACGGCTTCGTCCGGGGTGGATGCGGCCTATCGCGCGGGCGGGCTGAGTCTCAATGCTCTGCTCGATGGCGTTCCCGGACTGGGAGAGTTGGCGACTCTCACTGGCGAACAGCTGGCACAAGTGGGCAGCCAGGACATGACCGACGTGTTGTGGCTCCAACTCGCTAAGCGGGTCAACGCTCTATTCTCCGCAGATGAGGCAGACGGCATCGTGATCACCCACGGCACTGACACCGCCGAGGAGACGGGATACTTCCTCCATCTCGTGGTCAAATCCGCGCGCCCGGTCGTGCTGACTGGCTCCATGCGCCCGGCAACCGCCCTGAGTGCCGATGGTCCGCTGAACCTGTTCAACGCGGTAGGTGCTGCCGCAGACCCGGACGCTCGAGGCAGGGGCGCCATCATCGCCATCAACGACGACCTCCACAGCGCGCGGGACGTGACCAAATCGAGCACCACCGACGTGCAGACATTCGTCTCTCCAGGTCCGGGTCTGCTCGGCACGGCGAGCTATGGTCGCATCCGCTATTTCCGTCATCCCACACACCCACATACGACGTCGACGGAATTCTCCGTCGACGGCGTGGCCGCCCTGCCTCGCGTCGACATCCTGTACGCGCACGCGAACATGCCTGCCGATCTGGTGCGAGCCAGCGTTTCTCTCGGAGCGCGAGGAATCGTCGTCGCGGGCATGGGAAACGGCAATGTTCCCGCCGACGTGGCGCGCGCGCTCGCCGACGCTGTTGATGGGGGAGTCGTCGTCGTCCGAAGCTCCAGAGTCGGCAGCGGTGATGTCGCACGCAACATCGAGGTGGATGATGACGGGTTGGGGCTGGTGGCGTCCGACCAGCTCAATCCTCAAAAGAGCCGCGTGCTGCTTCAACTGTGTCTGTTGCGCGGTCTGGAGGGCGGCGCCGTTCAGGACGCCTTCTATCGCTACTGAACGGGCGTGGCGGGCTCTTCGAAGTCCTCGAAGTCGTCGACCGCAGAGACCGCGAACCCGTGCAGCGAACCGCTCATGGCGAGCCCCAGCAGCACTCCGAGAGCGATGGCCATCATCGTCGCGATCGTCGTGACGATCGTGCTGGTTGCGCCGAGATCGCCTTCCAGCACGTTGGCTACGCCGATGAGCCCGAGGGCGCCCGGCACCAGCAGCCAGAAAGCGGGAAGGAAGCTGACCAGCGCCGGCGGTCCCGTGCGCTGACGCGCGACGAACACCGCGACAGGTGTCATCACGGCGGCGCCGACGAGGGCCGAAAGGACCCCATCGAACAGGACGTCGCCCAGCACCTGCGCTCCATACGCGACATACAGCACGACCAGGATCCAGCCGATGGATTTCGGTCGCGCGCACTGGTACACGCTGATCCCGAGGCCGAACACGGCGACCGCTATCCACGGGGCGATCTCGCCCAGCGGGGCGGGCCTGCCCGGATCGAAGGCGGGCAGTCCGACGAGCGCGGATGCCGCGACGACACCGGTCGCGAGGAGGAGCAGACGCATCGCGCCTGCGGCGACCCTCGCCGCTCCCGACATGATCTGGCCGGTGGCCAGCTCGATGACTCCGATCGTCAGCAGGCCGCCGGGAAGCAGGGTGACGAGCGGCGCCACCACCGCGGGAAGGACGCGCGGGTCCACGACGCGCGCTGCGAGCAGCACGATGAGCGAAACGCTGAGAGACACGCTGACCACCACGAGCGCTTGGGAGCCCGCCGGGAGGTGTTCCGTGAGCAGCAGCACCGTTCCCACCGCCAGTCCGAGGAGCCCGGCGAGAAGCACACCCGGCCAGGAGGATCCGACCAGGACACTGAGCGCTGCGGAGAGGAGTCCGTAGGCGCCGATCCTCTGCGGGCGCGAGAACGGCGAGGGCAGGCCGGCCACATCGTCGATCTGCCTTCTCACCCAGGCTGCTGCACCTGGTCGGCTGCGGGCCACCCCCACGATGCGGTCGACCCTGTCGACCTGGTGCAGAAGATACGACGAGTCGCCGGCCGACACTGCACGCGTCTGGGCCACGGCGCTCTCTGCCGAGGACACGAGGATCGATGTCGGGAAGACGATCGCCTGCACGGTCGGCCGCCCGCTCGCGGTGGCGAAGTCCCGGAGCGCCTCGTGGACGAGACCGACGGGGTATCCGCTGTCGATCATCGCCGTCCCCATCGCGGCCATCGAATCCAGCACGACCGGGGCGGGAATCGTCGCGGTGGGCGCGTCGGCCGGGTGGTGCGGTGGCGCGGGAGTCGGGCGCCGCCGCATCAGCGACCAGATGAACAGCGCCGCGGCGACCAGCACTCCGATCGCGATGAGCAGGGTCGGGAAGGAGGTCGTGGCGGTGGTGATGGCAGGGGACACCGCCGGGATGGTGGTTACTCGGATGGTCGGCGTCGGTGATGCAGTGGGCCGCGCAGTCTCCGCGGGAGTCGGGTTCGCCGACTCGCTCGGCACCGGGTCGGGGATCGCTGAACTCGTCGGGGTGGGGGTGGGTGCTTCCGTCTCGGTGGGTGTGGGAGCGGGCGTGGGCGCCGGGGATGGGCTTGCCGATTCTGTCGGGCCGTCCGGGGCAGTGGTCGCAGAGGACGCATTCATCAGAAGGGCGCCTGTGGACGGAGTCCCCCCGACTCCAGGGCTGGGCGGGGACAGCATGAGACCGCCCGCTATCGCGGCGGTCGCCCAGAGGGACGCCCTCCTGAGCGCCTTCGCTCCACGCATGCGTCTGGCCCTCCTCGAGACTGCCTGTGAGGGTTACGGTACGCACATCCGCACGGCGAGCCGATGTCAACGCGAGTGTCGAACGGCAATATCCCCTGATCAATGTGATGGATAACCGTAGTCCGCGGGCGTAACGTGTCGCCCAGCGGGTCCCTGCGATGCCAACGGAGGCAACCATGTTGATCAGGATGAGGCTCTTGACGATGGACGGGATAACTACACGGCGTCCCTCCGCACCCCGTGGATCGGAACGGTCATGAGCGCCGGCGGTTCGGCGTCGAGACCCTCCTCCACGCCGTCGCGGGCGCGGCCGCCCAAGGTGGTCTTCATCTCGTGGATCGCGCTGGCGCTGATGACGACGAGTTCTGTGGCCAGCCTGCGCCCCGCTCCCACGATGGCCGTCTACGGTCTCGCGTCGGTGTTCCTCTACGTCGTCCCGGCGATCGTGTTCCTGCTGCCCACCTCGCTGGTGTCGGCGGAGCTGGCGTCGGGATGGAAGGGCGGCGTCTACAAGTGGGTGTCCGCCGGCATCTCTAAGCCGATGGGCTTCCTCGCGGTGTGGTGCCAGTTCGCGATGACGATCTTCTACTATCCGACGCTGCTGGGGTTCGTTGCGAGCACGCTCGCGTATGTCTTCAACCCCGCCCTCGCCAGCAACGGCGTCTGGACGGCGCTCGTGATCATGGTCTGCTACTGGTCGGGTGTGTTCATCTCGTCCCGTGGTACGAAGAGCGTCGCCGGGCTGGCCGGCGGCGGCCTGATCATCGGCACGCTGATCCCCGGAGCGATCCTGGTCATCCTGGGTGCCGTGTTCCTAGGACAGGGCAACCCCTCGGCTGCGCCGATGACGGCGGCGAACCTGCTCCCGCAATGGGCGGGGCTGGCAAGTCTCGTGTTGATCGTGAACAACTTCCTCTCCTACAGCGGCATGGAGATGAACGCGGTGCACGTGTCCGACATGCGCAACCCCGGCAAGGAATTCCCGAAGGCGATGTTCCTCGCCATGGGTCTCGTGCTGATGATCTTCATCCTCCCGGCGCTCGCCATCAGCTGGATCGTGCCGGCGGATCAGCTGTCGCTCACGGCGGGTGTGATGCAGGCCTTCGACATGGTGTTCGCGACGTTCGGCTGGCAGTGGCTGACGCCGATCATCGGGATCATGCTCGTCACGGCATCCCTCGGCGGGATGCTGACCTGGCTGGCCGGGCCGTCGAGGGGTCTGCTCCTGATCTCCCGCGAAGAGGGATACCTGCCCCCGTTCCTGCAGAAGATGAACAAGAACGGCGTGCAACAGAATCTGCTCGTCACCCAGGGCCTCGTGACGACCGTCATCGCTTTGGGATACGCGCTGATCCCGGACGTCTCGAGCGCCTACTGGATCTTCTCGGTCATCACGACGCAGGTGTACCTGATCATGTACCTGCTGATGTTCGTCGCCGCCGTCCGGCTGCGGCGGCGTCATCCTGACCACCCCCGCGGATACCGCGCGCCGATGCTGCTCAGCCTCTGCGGCGTGGGTTTCACGGCCTCGCTCGCCGCGCTGCTGGTCGGGTTCATCCCGCCGTCGCAGTTCGGCGGCGAGAACCCGATCGTCTACTTCTTCATCGTGGCCGGGGGTGCGCTAGGGCTCGGCCTGCTGGTGCCGTTCCTGTTCTACAAGCTCCGGAAGCCGTCATGGAAGCAGCCGGCCGCCGCGGAACCGGAGGCGACGGATACTCCTGAAGCCCCGGAGGTGGCGACATCATGAGCGAGACAGCAGAACAGTCGGGGCGCGAACGCAGCGTGATCTACATCGTGGTGGTCACAATCCTCGTCGTGCTGACCGTGATCGCACTGTTGACGTTCCGAGCCGGAAGGGAGAACGACGCGGCGCAGGAGCAGGCGGCCCAGCTCACCCAAGCCCTGGAGGACGCGGGCATGCGCGCGCCATCGACGGAGCAGATCGTGCGGGTGCTGGGCGATGACGGCGGGGCGGTGTGCGCGAACCCAAACGGGGCATTGACGCGGGGGCTGGTGTTCAACGAGCTCACCAACGGCGCGGCGGGACCCGGCCGCCGGCCGATCCTCGTGGAGGACCGCGTGCTGCGGAGCCAGCTGCTGATCATCGGCGTGTACTGCCCGGACGAGCTGCCGAACTATGAGGAGTTCGTGGACCGGCTGGAGACGGTGAACGGTTCATGAGCTCCGATTTGCGGGCCCGCGTCCGCCAGTTGATGGATCCGGTGCAGTCCGAACTCGCTGAACTGGTCGCGCTGCGCTCCGTCGCCGACCCTCGGCAGTTCCCGGAGGAAGGGTGCACCCAGGCGGCGAATTGGGTGCGCGACAAGTTCCGGGCGGAGGGGTTCGACGACGTCCGACTTGAGAGGACGCCGGATGGCAGTTTCGCGGTCGTGGGGTCCCGGACAGTGGCCGACCCGGACGCGCGGACGGTGCTGCTCTACGCGCACTACGATGTGCAGCCCCCTCTCGACGACGCGGCGTGGCGCACGCCTCCCTTCGAGCTCCACGAGGTCGGCGGGCGCTGGTACGGTCGCGGCACGGCGGACTGCAAGGGGAACATTCTCATGCACTTGATCGCGCTCAGGGCGCTGGGAGACGACCTGCCGGTGAATCTCCGACTCGTGGTCGAGGGCTCGGAAGAGCAGGGCACCGGGGGTCTGGAAGCGTTCGTGGCGTCGAACCCGGAGCTCTTCCGTGCCGACGCCATTCTCGTGTGCGACACCGGCAACGCCGCGGTCGGCCACCCAGCGGTGACGGTCAGCCTGCGCGGGATGGTCAACGTGGTCGTCTCGGTCGAAGCCCTCGCGTCAGAGGTGCACTCCGGCATGTTCGGCGGACCCGCACCGGACGCGCTCGCCGCCCTGGTGGCGATGCTCGCCTCCCTGCGTGACGCCGAAGGCAACACCGTCATCCCCGGGCTCGATCACTCCGGCTCCTGGTCGGGCGAGCCCTATCCGCCCGAGCAGTTTCGCTCCGATGCCGGTCTTCTCGACGGCGTCCGACTCATCGGCGACGGAACCGTCTCCGACATGCTCTGGGCCCGACCGGCGCTGACCATCCTCGGCATTGACTGCCCTCAAGTGCTCGGTTCGAGCGCCGCCCTCGTGCCCAAATCCGCAGCGCGGCTGAATCTCCGCGTGCCACCCGGCATGGACCCCGTCGTCGCCCGTGACGCACTCACCGCGCATCTGGTGGCCGCGGCCCCGTGGGGTGTTCACGTGGACGTCAAGACAGAAGCAATCGGGTCGCCGTTCCTCGCCGAGACCACCGGCCCCGCCTACACGGCCATGGCTACCGCGATGGGGGAAGCGTACGGGGTCCCCATGACGACCCTGGGACAGGGTGGCTCGATCCCGCTGTGCAACGTCTTCGCCGACACATATCCCGACGCGGAGATCATCCTCATGGGCGTAGAAGAGCCCCTGGCGCTCATCCACGCGCCCAACGAGAGCGTCGATCCGAAGGAGATCGAGCACTGCGCCCTGGCTGAGGCACTCTTTCTTCACAGCTACGCCGGGCACACGGGCTAGCGCCCGGCCTCCCTATTCGACGATCGCCATCTCGTGCGGCGTGCGATTGAGCCGGCGCCCGCCGTCAGCCGTCACCGTCACGATGTCCTCGATCCGCACCCCGAAACGCCCCGGGAGGTAGATGCCCGGTTCGATCGAGAAGCACATGCCGGGCTCCATCGGCTGGCGTTCCCCCTCGACCATGTACGGCGGTTCGTGGGTGGTCAGACCGATGCCGTGGCCGACGCGGTGGATGAAGTACTCGCCGTATCCGGACTCCGTGATCAGCGCACGCGCGGCGCGGTCGACCTCCTGGCACTCGACTCCCGGCCGAACCGCCTCAAACCCCGCCTGCTGAGCTCGGCGCACGATCTCGTGCACGTCCCGCTCCTCATCGGTGGGCTCACCGACGTGGACGGTGCGGGTCGTGTCCGAGCCGTAGCCGTGCTTGAGGCCGCCGAAGTCGAGCACCACCATGTCGCCATGCTGGATCACCCGATCGCCCATCTCGTGGTGCGGATTCGCGCCGTTCGGACCAGAGCCGACCACGGTGAAGTCGACCTGCGAGTGCCCGAAACGGCGCAGGAGGTCCGCCAGGTCGGTGCCGACGTCGGTCTCGCGTCGGCCGGCGAAGCGGACACCGATGATCTCCCCGTATGCCGCGTCGGCCGCCGCTCCCGCCGCTGTCAGCCGCTCGAGCTCGTCGTCGTCCTTGATCGCCCGCAGCATTGGGAGCGCCGTCGTCATGGACACGTACGACGTGTCGGGCAACCTGCCCTGCAGCCCCAGGAGGTGCATCGCCCACGCCGAGTCCGACAATGCGTAGCGCCCTGGCCCGAGGAGCTTCGCGGTCGCCTCGTACGGGTCGCTGCCGTCGGACCAGTCCGCGAGCCGGAAGACGGAGGCGCCGGGTGTCTCCTCAGCGTCCGGCCGTTCGAGCCGGGGGACGATCATGGTCGGCGCGCCATCGACGGGGACAACCAGCATCGTGATGCGCTCGGTAATCGCGACAGGCGCGTACCCGGTGAGGTAGAGCAGGTCGGGCCCGGGCGTGAGGAGCAGCCCCGACAGTCCCGCCGCTTCGGCGGACCGCGCCGCTTGCTGCAGTCTCGCGGCGAAGTCCGCGGCGGTGAACGGGGCAGGTCCGGCCTGAGTCGTCCGGTCAGTCACTATCCGAACCTCCTGGTTTCGCCGGCCGTCTTACCCCTTGACGCGTGGCCGATCATCGGCGATCTCCTCCGTCGATCCTCGCCGTGCCATTGGCTCATGGGTGGGAAAGCCCTAGGAGCGCAAGGGGAGTAAGGAACTCTCCAGCTGGCTGTGCTGGACGAGGAGTGCAGCGTGCACCGCCGCACTCCTCGCCGTCGGCGCGCGCTACTTCTCGTCGTCGGCTTCTGCCTTCGCCGCTGCTTTCGCGTCGGTGGCCACCGCGTCATCCACTGCCTTCTCGACGATCTTGTCGGCCTTCTCGAGCGCCTTGCGAATCTTCACCTCGCCTGGGTCGGACACGAGCGCGACGATGCCGGAGTGGCCCGGCTCGATGGCGTCCTGCAGCTCCTCCGCCAGCTCCTTCTTGTGGTGGCGCTGACGCAATTTCCCGATGAGCCCTCCGCCCGCGCCCACGAGGAGGACGCTGCCGAGAATCGAGGGAGGAAACAGGATGCCGACAACCGCGCCGCCGACAGCTCCCCATCGGACCCCCTCGCGAGTGCTGTGATCGGTGACCTTCTGCACTTCAAGCTTGCCGGCACCGTCGCGCTGGACGACCAAGACGCCTTCGATCTTGACTGTCGCACCGTCCTCGACGTCCTTGAGGGCCTGATAGGCCTCCATCGCGACGTCCACGTCAGCGAAGTCGGCAACAATCAGCGTGTACGCGCCGTCGCTGATGGCTGCCGCCGCGATCTCGTCCCCCGCAGCGGTTGTCTCATCGGTCATATCGGTTCTCCTTTGGCTCCGTCGATCTGCTGACGGTCGTCAGTATAGGGAGCCGATGTATCCGGTGAACAGAGCAGAAGCAGCTGCCGATCACGCCAGTGCAGGGTCCTCCGCGAGCCATGCCCGCATGAGCTACGTCGCGTGGGGGCAGAGACGGCCACGATCTGGACCATTCTCCGGGCGATGCTTGCAGACGGCGCGGTGAGGACGGGCTGCGGAGTGCGGGGTTGAGAGTGGAGCGCGTGTCGTTGCTCGTCAGTCGATCAGCCACGCGAACGCGCTAGCGACGAACTCTTTGGCGTTGCGGGTGATGATCGGGCCATGCGCGAGGACGACCGTGTCGAACCGCCATTCGAGCATGCGGAGCACGGATTCTTTCGTGGTCACCCGTGGATGAAACGTCAGGCGTATGTCCCGGGAGCGGGTCGTGAACCTGGATCACGTCCTCCAGGAGCAGGGTGCCGCTCGGGGCGTGAAGGAACGCGGACTCCCGCAGCATCGAACCACCGACCACAAGGTGGTTGAGCTCGGGCGTCCATGCCCCGGGGAGGACGTGACCGAGCTGCCCCGTGAGCGGGATGTTGCCGCGCTTCAGGGTGACCGGAGTCAGCGGACTCGACCAGAGCTCGGCGTCGGGAAAGAGCAGATGCCATCGCCTGAGCCGCCAGAGGTGCCGGGGAGTCGGGCTGACAAGGTAGCGGACGGGCCCGAGGGAGGCCACGGCGGATAGCGCCTCGTACGGCAGTGGAACCGGAGAGGAGGCCCAGACGGACCCGTCGCGAAGCCGGACCACCGACATGCGGGTTGTGAACGGTAGGCCCATGTCGCGAGTGGGAGGTCCGTCGATGACGAACAGACCCTCGCCGAGGTGAGTCAGCACGCCCATGCAGCGAGCGTACGACCCGGCGATACCCCTGTCGATGGTCGAAAGTCGATCGCGCCGGCACACCCGCCGCGGACAGGAGTGAGAAATGAAGTGTCACCGATGTCCTGATGCGCAACTGTCACCGATGTCCTGAGTCATCACCACCGGCGTGTCTACGAAAAGTGTGGGCAAAATGTGGGCAAACGCGTCATCGCTGCGAAAGCTGAGAGCCGCGGTCCCAGTGTTTATAAGGGATCGCGGCTCTCATGCGGTAGACGCGACGGCGGGAGTCGAACCCGCAACGCTCCCGGATATGAACCGGAGCCCGGGACCGCCCGGATCGCCGCGATGGCCTCACGTTATCCCACCGTTACCGTCCCGGTGACGACGTTTCCTGCGGTTTCCCTATGAGTCTGGATGTGACGACCGGCGCGGTGGCGGTGGTGCATCCAGCGCCGCCAGCATCCGCACCAGCGACTCTCGCAACTCGGTGCGCGCCGGCTCCGCAAGATCGGTCGTGTATCCAACCCCCTCCGGGATCCACGACATTCCGTACATGGTCTCGCGGAAGTCGGCGCCGCCCACCGGCCACCGGGTGGTGTCGTCGGTCTCCGGGGTCGCTCCCTGTCCCCACTGGCCAAAGTACTCGCGCATGGCGTCGTAGGGCAGATCCATGACGAGGTCGGTCTCGACCGGCTGCCGCACCCATGCGGCCGCGACGCGGAAGAACTCCTCCGTCTGCTCGGCGCTCAGCGCCCTCGGCTCGAACAGCACCCTGGTGTGCTGCACCGCATCCAGCCGGTCCACCCGGAACGTGCGCCAGTCCTCGCGCTCGAGATCCCAGCAGAGCAGATACCAGTTGCGCTCGGCGGGGGAGAGGGCGTGCGGCTCGACCCGGCGCGTCGTCGTCTCCCCCGAGGCCGACGTGTAGGTGAAGCGCAGGCGCTCGTGGTCGCGGCAGGCGAGGGCGAGTTCGCCCAGGATGTCGGGCGAGACGGCCGGCGCCGACCCGATGCCGACGGGCTGCACGACGGCCGCGAGGGCGTTCACCCGCCGGCGGAGCGCGACGGGCAGCACCTGCTCGAGCTTCGCGAGCGCGGTGAGGGTGGTCTCGGGGCCATGCACCAGCCGCTGGGTGGCGGCGACGCGAAGCCCGATCGCCATCGTGACCGCCTCTTCGTCGGTGAGCAGCAGCGGCGGCACCGCGCTGCCGGCTTCCAGCCGGTATCCGCCCGCGACGCCCGGCGTCGACTCGATGCGGTAGCCGAGCTCCCGCAGCCGGTCGATGTCGCGGCGCACGGTGCGCTCCGTGACGCCGAGGCGCTGGGACAGCTCAGTGCCGGTCCAGTGGCGGTGCGCCTGCAGCATGTTCAGCAGCTGCAGCGCGCGGTTGATCGTCTCGGCCATTCCTCTATTATTTCGCGATTCAGGACCGATCCTGTCCGCATGCCTTCCTACCCTCGAGTCATGGCGAACGAACCCATCATCGAATCAGAAGGCCTCACCAAGGTCTTCCCGGATCACCCCAAGAAGAACTCGAAGAAGAAGAGCGTCCATGCGGTCACGGACCTCTCCTTCTCGGTGGCCCGCGGCGAGCTCGTCGCGTTCCTCGGCCCCAACGGCGCCGGCAAGTCCACCAGCCTGCGCATGCTCACGACCCTCATCCCTCCCACGTCCGGTAGGGCGCGGGTGGTCGGCCACGACATCCTGACCGGCCCCGCCGACGTGCGAGCGCGGATCGGCTACGTCGGTCAGCTCACGAGCGGCAGCTTCTCGCAGCGCACGCGCGACGAGCTGCTCAGCCAGGGCGCCTTCTACGGGATGTCGCGGGCCGACTCCGCCCGGAGGGCCGACGAACTGATCGAGTCGCTCGACCTGTCGAGCTTCGCGACCCGCACGGTGCAGCAGCTGAGCGGCGGCCAGAAGCGACGGCTGGATGTCGCGCTCGGCCTGATGCACGCCCCTCCGCTGATCTTCCTCGATGAGCCGTCCACCGGCCTCGACCCGCAGAGCCGCGCGAACCTGTGGCAGCACATCCTCGACCTCCGGGCGCAGCACGGCACCACGATCTTCCTCACCACCCACTACCTCGAGGAGGCCGATCGGTACGCCGAACGGGTGATGGTGATGGATAAGGGGCGGGTGATCGCCGACGACACGGCCGGGGCGCTGAAGGCCACGCTGGCGGGTGACCTGCTGACCCTCGGATTCGATTCGACGGATGATGCGGACCGCGCGATCCCGGTGGTCGGGGCGCTGACGCCGGTGGTGCGGCGCGAGGGCGCGGCATCCATCGCCCTGACGGTGCCGGACGGCGACCGGCTGCTGCCTGCCGCGGTGCGGGCGCTGGATGCCGCCGGCATCTCGGTCGCGAGCGCGACCGGCGTGCCGCCCACCCTCGACGACGTCTTCCTCGCACTGACGGGGCGAACGCTCCGCGAAGCGGGCGAGGGCGAGGCGACCGAAGAGAACGAAGAGCAGGATGCGACGGCGGAGCCCAGTGCGAGTGCCACGGCATCCGAGAAGACAGGAGCCCGACGATGACCACCCAGACCACTCCCCGCCCCGACACGATCGTCCGGGCCAACGCCGCCCGCGACACGTGGAACGTGCTCACTCGCGAACTCAAGCCTGTCGCGCGGGATCCCTTCACGCTCATCTTCAGCCTGCTGCAGCCGCTCGTCTTCCTCGGGCTTTTCGCGCCCCTGCTGATCGGGCAGTCCGGTCAGCCGGCGGGCGAGACCCTGCAGTGGTTCGTGCCCGGCGTGCTCGTGATGATCGTGCTGTTCGGCACCGGCGCCACCGGGTCGAACCTGCAGTACGAGATGATGACCGGCTCCCACGAGCGCACCCTCGTCGCACCGCTGGCGCGGTCATCGCTCCTCGTCGGACGGGCGCTCAAGGAGATCGCCCCGATCGTGATCCAGGCGCTGATCATCGTGCTCATCGCGTGGCCCTTCGGCTTCACGATCAACGTGCCCGGCCTCATCATCGGCCTCGCGCTCCTCGCGGTCTTCGGGGTCGGGCTGGGCGCCCTGTCCTACTCCCTCGCGCTCGCCACCAAGGACCGGGAGTGGCTGTTCTGGGGAGTGCAGCAGACGCTCATCTTCCCGCTGCTGATCCTCTCCGGCATGCTGCTGCCGCTCGACGAGGGACCCGCGTGGATGCGCGTCGTGTCGGCGTTCAACCCCGTGAACTGGGTCGTCCAGGCCGAGCGGGCCCTCCTCGCGGGTGACCTCGGCGACATCACCGTTCTGTGGGGCTGGATGGCAGCGCTGATCCTCGCCGCGATCGGGCTGATCGTCGGCGTCCGCTCGATACGCCGCAGCAGCTGATCTGGGCGGGCGCGGTCCTGGGACGGGCCGCGCCCGCCTCGGTGCGGCCGTCCACAGCCGTCCGTCGCGCGAACGCCGATCCGTTACCGTGAATCCATGACGACGGCTCGGGTGCGTGGGGTGCTCGCTGTGGTCACCGCTCTCGTGCTGCTCGCGCTCGGGTTCGGCGTCGCCGTCGTCGTCGGCGACGAGCTCGGCATCCGCACGGAGGACGCGGACTCGCCGCCCCTCACTCAGGCGCCGCAGCCGGCGGTGCTCCCCGCCGTGCTGCCGCCGCGATTCGTCTCGATCGACGCGCCGGCGACGCTGCGATTGGATGTCGCGACCGATGAGCTCCGGGATGCGGTGGCCACGGCATCCGCCACGAACGGCGAGGCGACCCTGTCGGTGGTCTACGCCGACGGCGAGGAGGACGACGAGTCGTACCGCCTCGAGGGCTCCACCGACGCGCTGCGTATCGTCGCGGAGAGCGAGACCGGCGCGGTGCGCGGGGTGTACGACCTCGCCTCGGCGGTGCGCGACGGACGCTCCGTCGACAGCGACCTGGGCCGAACGATCACCTCCCGCCTCGGGCTGCGGATGGCGGATCTCGGCGCGGTCGGGGTCGAACCCGACGAGGAGGCGTACGCGGCGGGCACCGACTACTCGCACACGTCGAACGCCTTCGTCGATGTGATCCTCGCCGAAGCCCCCTACATCGACCAGGATGCCCTCGCCGAGGCGCAGCTCGAGTTCGAGGAGTTCGCGAAGCACATCCTCGCCGAGGGATACAACGCCATCACCTTCCCCGGTTTCATCGAATACGCCACCTTCGACGGCGTCGAAGGCGTCTACCCCGAGGGCGACGTGCACGCCGAACGGGCCTTGGCCATGCGAGAGGGCTTCGGGCCGATGTTCGACTACGCCGACGCGCTCGGTATGAAGGTGTACCTCCGCACCGACATGCTGACCCTCACGACGCCGCTGGCCACATACCTGACCGACCGCTTCGGCTCCCTCGACACCGAGAACCCCGAGCTGTGGGATGTCTACGCAGCGGCGTACGACGAGGTCTACGCCGCGATGCCGTCGCTGGATGGCACCGTCATCCGCATCGGCGAAGCGGGGCGCGTGTACGACGTCGAGGGCTGGGACTATTACTCGGCCCTCGCCGTGACGACCGTGGACTCCGTGCGCGCGATGCTCACGTCGCTCTCCGCCGGTGCGGAGCAGGCCGACAAGGAGCTCATCTTCCGCACGTGGAGCGTCGGCGTCGGTGCTGTGGGCGACATGCACACCAATCCGGAGTCGTACGAGGCGGTCCTGGGTGGCATCGACTCGCCCGCCCTCATCGTGTCGACGAAGTACACCCTCGGCGACTTCTACAGCTGGCTGCCCGACAACAACACCCTCGAGATCGGCGAGCAGCGCCGCATCGTCGAGTTCCAGAGCCGCCGGGAGTTCGAGAACTTCGGCGCCTTTCCGAACGACCTCGGCGCGGAATATCAGCGCGCCCTGCAGAGCTTCCTCGCGGCGAATCCGCGCATCGAGGGGATCTGGACCTGGACCCAGGACGGAGGCCCCTGGAGGGCCGGCCCGATGAGCCTGTACCTGAAGTCCGGCTTCTGGCAGCTCTACGACCTCAACACCGAGCTCTCTGTGAGACTCGCGCGCAACCCCGACACCGATGTGCAGGCAGTGACGGTCGACTGGGCACGGCGATGGTTCTCGGATGACGAGGCCACCGTGACGGCGATCGCCCAGGCAATGGCGTTCTCGAGGGCGGCGGTCGCCCAGGGGATGTACATCGGTCCGTTCGCCGAGAAGCGGGTATTCGCGATCGGCCTCGAGCCGCCCCCCATGATGTGGATCTTCGAGTGGGACATCCTCACCGGCGACACGGCGGTGCTGAGCGTGATGTCCTCCATCGTCGGCGACGAGGTCGGAGAGGCCATCGCCGAGGGCGAGGACGCCGTCGCGGCCGCGGAGGAGATGCAGGCGCTCATCGTGTCGACGGATGCCGGGACGTGGCGGGATGCCGAGCTGCACGACGACTTCGTGGGCACGATGGACTACGAGGTCGACGTGCTGCGGATGCTCACCGCGTACCGCGCGATGATCCTCTATCAAGGACAGTGGCATTCCACGCTGTCGCCCGAGGCCTACGACTCGTGGGCCGATGCCCGCGGCAGGTTCGAGGCGCTCGCGGACGACCACGTGCAGCAGTACGAGGGCGACGTGGACTATCCGGCGTTCAACCTGACGGCCGCGCAGCTCGGCGTCGACCGTGCCGACCGCGACCTCGCGATGGCGTGGATCGCACGCGTCCTGCTCGCCCTCACCGCCACCTGGCTGGTGATCGGCATGGTGGCCACGCGCACCCGCCTCGTCCGCCGCCCGGGGGCCGCGGCCGCCCGCATCTCCTGGATCGCGGCCACCCGCCCGTGGCGCGCCCGCGAGTCGACCCTCGGCATGCTGTCTCTGGACCGGTGGCTGCTCGTGCTCGTACCGGGTGCCCTCCTGGTCGCGACGAGGGCGGTCCAGACGTCCTTCCTGTCGTGGGCGCACATCGCGGTGACCCTCTGTGCCTGGGCGATCTTCGCCGTCACGGTGCTGGTCGCGCTGAGGAAGCGATCGGCGTGGGCGGTTCTCGCCGCTGTCGGCGGCGTTCTCGTTCTGCGCTGCGCGCTGCTGCTCTTCGCGCTCTCGTTCTCGGGCCCCGGAGGCTACTGGTACGCGTTCTGGACGGATCCCACCCGGCGAACCGTGTACATCACGATCGCCTTCGCCCTCTTCGTCTGGGCATTCGTCGCCGGAGCGTGGGCGCTCGCCGCCCAGCTCGGGCGTCGACGCGCGACGGGCGTCGTGCTGGCGGCGGTGGGCCTCGGCTTGGCGATCCCGGCGGCTCTGGTCGCGCTCGTCGGCCTGGAGAACGCCCTCACGGTGTGGAACGACCAGATGGGGCTGCTCCCGTGGGGGCTCTCCCGCATCCTCGGCATCACCGTATACCTCGACATCCCCCTCGACACCGCGTGGATCGCCGCCGGCGTCGGTGCCGTCATCGCCGTCATCGGTGTGCTGCTGGCAATCCCCGGACGCAGGCGGGAATCGGCGCCGACCGACTGAGTCGGTGCCGCGCGCCGGGCCCGCTTAGCGGGAATATCAGGCGACCTCCGCCTCCCCGACGGCTATACGGAACTGTGCCTCTGACGGCAGTCGCTCCTCGAGAAGGCGGTGGAGCTGCGCGCGGCCACGCCAGTCGTCGAGGTGCAGCGAAAGCCCATCGCCTCCTGCAGCGACCAGGGACCAGAAGCTGTCGGTGTCGGAGTATCCGGCCAGCACGACATCGTCGAAGCGAATTTCGAAGGGCGGCTCACCCGGAACGGTGAGGGTTGCGCGCTCATGGTCGATGGCGAGATTCCACCCGCCCATTCCCCGGAACATCCGCGGGCTGAAGAGCGCCACGCCGGGCTTCGC
Organism: Micromonospora sp. DT81.3; assembly: GCF_049847225.1. NCBI lineage: Bacteria > Bacillati > Actinomycetota > Actinomycetes > Micromonosporales > Micromonosporaceae > Micromonospora > Micromonospora sp. DT81.3. The sequence continues at coordinate 743,908 of NZ_JBNCNY010000002.1, read as the reverse complement.
GAGATGCATCACCAGCTGAGTCTTGGTGAGGCCGGCAGTGTACGCCTCCGGCTGCTCGGAGAAGGGTATGCCGAGCGCCTCCGTCACTCCGTGATCGCGGTCGGACACGATCCCGGCGCCGAAAGTCACGAACAATGACGGCACTGCTGCGGCGATCACTCTGCGAATATCCTCGCGGGTCAGTCCCTCCGTGACGATCGGAACCAGATCGTCCGGGTCCCTGCGTCCCCGGACCACGGAAACCGCGACGGCATCGAGTACTTCCGCCTGCGCGGCCGGGTCGTCGTCCCCCTGACTCCAGCGGTCGAGCTCTTCGAGCAGCTGCGCTTCGTCCGGTCCCATCTCGGCGAGTGTGCGAATCACCTGCACGGCACCCCTCCCCGCGGCAACTGCGTCCTCTGGTCGTGGATCGAGTGCATACGCAACAAAGCGCGAGTTGGCGGTGACAGCGCCCACGAAGGGCGAGACGGAGTAGATCTTGTGTTGCGCCGTCCTCAGTTCTGAATGAAGCGCATCCGCGAGGAGGCTGCCGGCGACTCCCACGGCGGCATTCGAAGCCGGCCCGAGAAGCATGCTGATCGCCAGGGGCATCGGGCCGTCGACCAACCACCCGGTGCGGCGGTGCGGCAGTATCACCGGGGTGGGGCGATCCGGCAGCGAGCGCGCGGCCGGAAGATGCAGCGCTAAGCCGGGCGGGACGTCGCCCGTGAACGTGAGGACGGCGTTCCCGGTATGGAGCCACGAATCGGCGAACGCAAGCGCAGCCTCGCGCGTCAGAGATCGGTGGGCGGGAGAGCCGATATCCAGCAAGCCGAGGCTGTTCGCGCCGAAGCGATTCAGCAGGGGCCCACGTCCGACGAATTCGTCGCCCTCCCCGAGCTCCGCCGTGATGACGCGTCGCTGTTCAGCCACGTCGGCGTCGGTGATCTGGTGGAGCGTCGCGATCGCCGTCGCCACTCGCGACAGGAAGTCGGCGACGAGGTGAGGGGCGCCCTGTGCGTAGAAGCTGATCGTCTCGTCGGCGGTGGTCGCGTTGTGGGCCACTTTCACCTTGCCGACGCGTTGCATGACGAGATGCTCGAGAAGGTGCGCTGTACCGGCCGTGCGAGCCGACTCGTCGCGCATACCGACTCCGAACGTCAACGTTCCGGTGTAGATCGCACGGATGTCCGCAACGTAGGTGGGGATGCCGTCGATGGTCAGATGGCTTATTGAGGGCAGGGGCACCCGCCTATTCTCATCCAGCGGGCGTCCCTCGATGGGACGCCTGTGCACAACGCGCTCCGTATTCTCCGACCGAGGTCAGGGCCATGCCCGCAGGGCGAGTGTCGGTGCTCGCGCCTAGACTTGGAGGGCCATGACCGACGCCTCCACGCCCATGATCATCGTCGGGGGCGACAGAGGCCCTCGAGCGCCCGGCGCCGCGCCGCGCGACGATGCCGATGACCTCCTCGTCGGCCTCAACGAGCCTCAGCGCGAGGCTGTGCTCTACCGCGGGCCGGCGCTGCTCATCGTCGCCGGTGCCGGATCGGGAAAGACGCGCGTCCTCACCCATCGCATCGCCGGCCTCATCCGCAACCGCGAGGCGTGGCCCAGCCAGATCCTCGCGATCACCTTCACCAACAAGGCCGCCGGCGAGATGCGCGAGCGCGTCGCGCACCTGGTCGGTCAGGCATCCCAGGGCATGTGGATCTCGACTTTCCACTCCGCGTGCGTGCGCATCCTCAGGCGGGAGGCAGAGAACTTCGGCTTCAAGCAGTCGTTCACCATCTACGACTCCGGCGACACGCGGGCGCTCCTGAAGCGGCTCGTGAAGGAGCATGAGGCGGATGCCTACGGCCTGACGCCCGCGGCCGCGATGGGCAAGATCTCCAAGCTGAAGAACGAGCTCGCCGACGCGGAGTCGTACGCGCGGCAGGCCAACATGAGCGATCCCGCCGAGCGCGTGTTCGTGGATGTCTTCGCCGACTACCAGCGCCAGCTGCAGCGGGCGAACGCCTTCGACTTCGACGACCTGATCGCGCAGACGGTGTACCTGTTCCGTGCGTTTCCTCGGGTGGCGGACGTGTACCGGCGACGCTTCCGGCACATCCTGGTCGACGAGTACCAGGACACGAACCACGCGCAGTACGCCCTCATCCACGAGCTGACCCGGCCGATCGGGTCCGACCCTTCGACGGGCTCAGGGACCGGTGGCGGATTCGAGTCCGGCGGCATGATGATCTTCGACACTTCGGCGGGCTCAGTGACCGGTGGAAGTGGTGACCCCGACAAGGCGGGTGCCTCGCTGACGGTGGTCGGCGACTCCGATCAGTCCATCTACGCGTTCCGCGGCGCCGACATCCGCAACATCAGCGAGTTCGAGCGCGACTATCCGGGCGCCAAGGTGGTGCTGCTCGAGCAGAACTACCGCTCGACGCAGAACATCCTGAGCGCGGCGAACGCCGTCATCCGCAACAACTTCGACCGCAAGGACAAGAAGCTCTGGACGGATGTCGGGGCCGGCGAGCTGATCGTCGGCTTCACCGGCTACTCGCAGCACGACGAGGCCCAGTTCGTCGCCGATGAGATCGAGGCGATCCACCGCCGCGGGGTGCCGTACTCCGAGGTGGCGGTGTTCTACCGCACGAACTCTCAGAGCCGTGCGCTGGAGGAGATCTTCATCCGGTCGGCGCTGCCCTACAAGATCATGGGCGGCACGAAGTTCTACGAGCGTGCCGAGATCAAGGACGCGATGGCGTACCTGACGGCGGTGGCGAATCCGGCCGACGGGATGGCGGTGCGGCGCATCCTGAACCGGCCCCGCCGTGGCATCGGCGACGTCACCGAGACGGCCATCCAGAACTTCGCCGACCGCGAGGACATGACGTTCCGCGATGCCCTGTCGATGCCGGACGAGCTGGGGGTCGGCCCCAAGATCCAGGGGGCGATCGCGCAGCTCGATGGGGTGCTGCGCGAGGCATCCGCCCTCATGCTGCCCTCCTCCGGCGAACTCGCCGCGCCCACCGCCGTCGCGGAGGGGCTCTCCCTGCTGCTGCAGAAGTCGGGGTACCTCGACGCGCTGCGCGCGAGCAAGGACCCGCAGGACGAGGCGCGACTCGAGAACCTCGACGAGCTCGTGGCCGTCGCCAGGGAGTTCGCGCGCAACAACCCCGAGGGGACCGTCATCGACTTCCTCGCCGAGGTCGCTCTGGTGTCGGATGCCGACGACCTGGACGACGCGTCCGGGTCGGTGTCGCTGATGACCCTGCACACCGCAAAGGGACTCGAGTACGACGCGGTCTTCCTGACCGGCGTCGAGGAAGACCTGATCCCGCACCGCATCTCGGCCAACGAACCGGGCGGGCCGGCCGAGGAGCGGCGACTGTTCTATGTCGGCATCACGCGTGCGCGCAAGCGCCTGTACGTCTCGCTGGCCATGACGCGGGCGCAGTTCGGCGAGGTCACGGTGGCGATGCCGAGCCGCTTCCTGCAGGAGATCCCCGCCGAGCTGATCGACTGGCGTCAGTCGCCCGGTGACGTGAACTCACGGGGCGGAACGCAGTCGCGGGCGCTGAACGCGCGCCGTCCCGGTTCGGGCGGCGGCTCCGGCGGCTTCGGAGGGCGCGACTACGGCGCCCCGCTCGTGCCCAAATCGACGGCTCTCGACCGGTTCCCGAACCGCATTCCTGCGAAGGTCCGCGACAACGGCGACATGCAGCTCGCACCGGGCGACCGCATCCGGCACGACGACTTCGGCGAGGGCCGGGTCGACGCCGTGACGGGGGAGGGCGCGAAGCGCGTCGCCCATGTGCGCTTCGAGAAGGTCGGCGCCAAGAAGCTCCTGATCAAGATCGCGCCCATCGAAAAGCTCTGACCCCTCGACCGGCGGCGACGGCGCCGTCAACCACTGAACCGGTCGCGCGGGCCGGGTTAGGCTGGCCCGATGGCCTTGTTCTCGCGCCGCAAGAAGTCCGATGACGTCGTCGCGCCGCAGGCACCCGACGCTCCTCAGAATCCCGAGCAGGCAGCCGCCGGCTCAGCGGAGATCACCCCAGCGAGCACCGGCAGTCCCCAGGGTGCCTCCGACGCCGGCGCGACGGAGCGGGCCGACGCGGGGGAGTCGGTCGCGGGGCCGGATGCCGAAGCCGCGCCGTCGGTCGGCATCTCCGTCTCGGCGTACCAGGGGCTCGGCAGCTCCGCCACGATCACGTCGACGGGGCCATCCGGAACCGGGGCGCCGGCAACCGCGCGCGCATCCACCACCCGGCCCGGCCCCACACCCCAGCCCTCGCCCGGCCCGCGCACGGCTCCGCGGGAGGAGGCGCCGGCCCCCACGGAAAGCGTGCCGGGGCTGCGCGACAACGTGCTGCTCGCGGAGGCGCTCGAAGCGCTCGGGGCCACAGCCGAGCCGACATCCCTCGAACTCATGAACGTCGCCCGGCAGTTCCTGCAGGGCCACGTCTTCCTCCGGGTGCGCGGCGACGCGCGGTCGCTGCTGTCCGAAGGCAAGGAGCTGCCCCTCGCGGTGGTGCGCAACGGCGACCAGCAGTTCCTGCTCGCCTACAGCACGGGGGCCGCGCTGCACGCGAGTGCGCGCGCCGATCAGGACACTCAGACCAGTGCCATGGGTCAGCCGGTGCTGAACGTCATCCGGCACATGCTCGCCGGACCGTACGCGGGCATCATCCTCGATCAGTCTTCCGCGCCGAACCGGGCCGTGCTTCCCCGCGAGATGCTCGAGCGGGCGATCCGGGAAGGGGACGAGAACTTCACGCTGAAGAACCTGCTGTCGCAGCCGAGGACGCCCGAGACGCCCGCCGCGATCGGGGCCGCGCTCGCGCACGCGCCCCTCTGGGTCGCCGTCGGTCAGGTACCGCCGCAGAGCCCAGAGGAGAAGCCCCGCGTCGGTGTCGCCGAATCACGCACGCCGGAGGGCGAGCGCTACCTCGAGATCTTCTCGCACCCGCTCGAGGTGCACGCCATGAGACGTGGCAACCAGGCGATGCCCTTCCCGGCCGACAAGCTCGCAGCGTCGCTGCGCGATCATGCGGAGCTGACCGGGGTCGTCGTCGATCCCGGCGGGCCTTGGATCCGCCTGGGCCGGGATGCCCTGGCACCCGTTCTCGCGCTGGCCGAGACCGACTGACCTCACCTCTTGACGCTCCGCGTGCGTGGTTCTATCCTTTAGTAAATCACACAGTTGATAAAAGAATCGATTGATCAATTGACCCAGGATGCCGAAGCCGCGGACCCGCTCGACCGCGCCTTCGCCGCACTGGCCGACCCCGTGCGGCGCGCGATCGTGGCCAGACTCAGTCGAGGCCCAGCAACCCTCGGAGAGCTGGCGGAGCCCTTCGCGATCACGCCGCAGGCGGTGTCGAAGCACATCAGCGTGCTCGAGGCGGCGGGGCTGGTGTGGCGCACGCGCGACGCGCAGCGGCGGCCGGTGCACCTCGACGCCGCGGCGCTGGAGCGGCTGACAGCGTGGATCGACCGGTACCGGCTCGTGGCCGAGTCGGCGTACCGCAGGCTCGACGCGCTGCTGGCCGACGCATCCGCCCCGCACGCCCCGCCCGCAGATCCGAAAGCCGAGGGGGACACCACCCCTCTGAAGAGAAGGAGAAAGTCATGAGCAACCCGGTCGTCATCGATGCCGTACCCGGGCAGTCCTACGCCGACATCACGCGCGAGTTCGACGCGCCCGTCGCGGCCGTGTTCCACGCGCACGGCGATCAGGAGCTGTTCCGCAAGTGGATCGGCCCGTACGACGAGTCGACGCGCATCACACACTGGGATTTCCGCACCGGCGGCGGCTATCGATACGAGCAGGACGATCCCGACGGCAGCACCTACGCCTTCCGTGGCGTGTTCCACACCGTCCGCGAGAACGACGTGATCATCCAGACGTTCGAGTGGGAGGGCGCTCCCGACGCGGTCAGCCTCGACATCATGCGGTTCGAGGAGCTGCCGGGCGGCCGCTCGCGCATCGTCGATCGGAGCGTCTTCCCCGACGTGGAGGTGCTCGACATGATGCTGCAGTACGGCATGGAGAAGGGCATGACCGAGGGCTATCAGAAGCTCGACGCCCTGCTGGCGGACGGCTCCGCGAAGCCGGAGGAGTGAGCCTGATGGGCAAGGTCATCTCGGCGGCATCCGTCTCGCTCGACGGATTCGTCGCCGACCCCGACAACAACCCTCGCGCGCTGTTCGACTGGTACGACGCGGGGGACGTCGAGGTGGTCAACCACGGCGACCTTCCTCCGTTCCACCTGACACGGGAGAGTGCCGACTACTGGACCGCGTGGACCTCCGAGGTCGGCGCGCTCGTCGTCGGTCGTCTGCTCTTCGACATCACGGACGGCTGGAAGGGACAGCATCCGATGGGAGTGCCCGTCGTCGTGGTGACCCACGAACCGCCGACGGACTGGTCCTACCCGGGCTCGGATCAGTTCCGGTTCGTCACGACGGGCGTCGAGGATGCGATCGCCGTGGCGCAGGAGATCGCCGGGGCCAAGCACGTCGGCGTCGCCGCCGGCATGATCGCGTCGCAGGCGCTGCGGGCGGGACTGCTCGACGAGGTCGCGATGGACATCGTGCCGGTGGTGCTGGGCGACGGGCACAAGTACTTCGTCGACATCCCCGAGGGCGAGATCCTGCTCGGCGACCCCAGCGTGGTGATCCGCGCGCGTCGCGTGACCCACATGCTGTTCCCGGTGGTGAAGGAGTCCTCGTCGGACGGATGACGGATGACGGTGGGCGGCTCTAGGCTCCCAGACATGGCGTCGGAACGCATCACCCTCACCGTCCCCGGACCGCACGGCGAGCGCGAGGTGGGGCTGTCGAGCCCCAACAGGGTGCTCTGGCCCGAGCTCGGCATCACGAAGCGGGAGCTCGCGGAGTACGCGATCGCGGTGTCCGGCCCGTTCCTGGCGGCGAACGGCAACCGGCCCGTCTCGCTCGAGCGCTTCCCCGAGACGATCGACGGCGAGTCGTTCTTCTCGAAGAACCCGCCGAAGGGCACCCCCGACTACGTCGAGGCGGTGACGGTCAGGTACAACAGCGGGCGGCGGCATCCGCAGCTCGTGCTCACGGAGCCGGCCGCGATCGTCTGGGCGATCCAGATGAACACGATCGTGTTCCACCCGTGGGCATCGCTGGCGGGCGATACAGACAACCCCGTCGAACTGCGCATCGACCTCGACCCGCAGCCGGGCACCGGCTTCTCCGAAGCGGTGCCCGCCGCGCACGCGTTGCGCGAGGTGCTGCGCGAGGGAGGGCTCGAGGCCTGGGTCAAGACGAGCGGCAACCGCGGCATCCACGTCTTCTGCCCGATCGAGCCGACGCACGAGTTCCTCGATGTGCGCCACGCCGTGATCGCGGCGGCGCGCGAGCTCGAAAGGCGGATGCCCGACAAGGTCACGACGAACTGGTGGAAAGAGGAGCGGGGCGACCGCATCTTCGTCGACTTCAACCAGGCGAACCGCGACCGCACGATGGCCGGCGCCTACAGCCCGCGGGCGCTGCCGACGGCGACCGTGTCGACGCCCGTGGGGTGGGATGAGCTCGACGGCCTCGACCCGGCGGCGTTCACGGTGCGCTCCATCCCGGAGCGCCTGGCATCGGTGGGCGACCCGTGGGCGGGCCTGCTGAAGGCTCCGGGCAAGATCGACACTCTGCTGCAGTGGTGGGAGCGCGATCTCGCCGACGGACTCGGCGAGCTGCCGTTCCCGCCCGACTTTCCGAAGATGCCTGGCGAGCCGCCGCGCGTGCAGCCGAGCCGCAAGAATGAGGCGAACTGGGCCTAGCCGGCCGGACGGCTGCCGCGCTCGCGACCCCGCGCTCGCGACCCCGCGAGGCGCGAGACTGCGCGTCCGCGCCGACACTGCGTGCACCGGCCGCAGTCTCGGCGGGCGGATGCAGTCTCAGTGGAGGAGGCGGTGGGGAGTGGTGAGCAGGGTCAGACGAGCACGTCCCCGACGTCGTAGGCGCTGATCCGCTCGAGCTGCGCGTACGTGCACGATTCGGGCTCACGGTCGGGACGCCAGCGCTCGAACTGCACCGTGTGCCGGAACCGGTCGCCCTCGAGCTGGTCGTAGCGCACCTCGAGCACGCGCTCGGGGCGCAGCTTGACGAAGGAGTTGTCGCCTCGACCGGAGTTGAAGCGCGACTTCTCGCCTTCCTGCGTGATCGCCTCGCCCGCGGCATCCGTCTGCACCAGCGGCGCAAGCTCGTCGACCAGCTCGAGGCGTCGCGCGTTGCTCCAGGCCGACACCGCTCCGACGTTGTGCAACCGGCCCCCGTCGGTGTAGAGGCCGACCAGGAGGGACCCGACGCCTTCACCGGATTTGTGGATGCGGTAGCCGAGGGCGACGACGTCGGCGGTCCGCGCGTGCTTGATCTTGAACATCGTGCGCTTGTTCGGTGCATACGGCTCGGCGAGGGGCTTGGCGACAACGCCGTCGAGCCCCGCCCCCTCGAACTCGGAGAGCCAGCGGCGCGCGAGGTCGGGATCCTCGGTGGTGCGCGTGACGTGGATCGGATGCGGCAGAGGGCCGAGCAACTCGACGAGCTGCGCTCGCCGCACCGCGAAGGGCTCGCCCTGAAGATCGCGGTCGCCGCGGGCGAGCAGGTCGAAGCCGATGAACATTGCGGGCGTCGTCTCGGCCAGCATGTTGACGCGGGATGCCGCGGGGTGGATGCGCTGCGTCAGCGACTCCCAGTCGAGCCGCTGGGCACCCTTCGTGCCCTTCGGCACGACGACCTCGCCGTCGAGCAGGCACGGCTCGGGAAGCAGCCGGGCGAACGCCTCGACGAGCTCGGGGAAGTACCGCGTGAGCGGCTTGGCACCCCGGCTGCCGATCTCGACGTCGGTGCCGTCCCACGACACGATGCCGCGGAACCCGTCCCATTTGGGCTCGAAGCTCAGGCCGCCCTCGAACTTCGCGGGGTCGGGGATCTCGGGCACGCTCTTCGCCAGCATCGGGGCGGGGATGTCGTAGGGCATGCCTCCATCTTGGCGCGCGATGGATCCCGCGCCCAGGAGCCCGTCGGCTTTCGCCGAGAGTGCGCAGGATGCCCGCTCGGCGGTTCCGGGAGCCGTCGTGGCGGGCGAGGATCCCTTACGCGCGCGACCGGGACGAGGCGGAGGGTGCTCCGGTGGCGCCCGCCGAGCGGCGATTGCGCAGGAAGCGCACGAGAACGGGGAGGATCACGGGCAGATAGCGGATGATGTAGCGGAGCATGAGGGCCTGTCTGGTCGGCCGCGGTGGTCGCCGCGGGCAAGTGGACTCACGACCGTACGGACCGTTCCTGAATGCTCGGGGGGCCTTGACGGCGATGGCCGGGAGAGATAAAGCGACATCGACCGCTGCGCCGAGTGAGTGCGCCCGTCCGCTTGCTGAGGTAGCCTCGCGGCAATCCGAAAGGGAGGCGGCGATGACAGACCACACCCCACGCGAGATAGCCGAGTGCTTCTCGGGACACCGGTTCGAGGAGGCATTCCCGCATCTCGCGGAGGACGTCGTCTGGCAGATGCCTGGCTCGGACGGCCTGCGCGGCCGTGACGAGGTCATCGCGGCGTGCCGGTCGACGGGGACCGAGTTGGAAGGCGTGCGGGTTGAGGTCGAGCGCTTCCTCGTCGTCGATGGCGGCGAGAGCGTCGCCGTCGACACGCTCACCAGGTATCACGCCGACGACGGCCTCTCGGTCGTCGCGTCGTGCGATGTCTACGAATTCCGCGACGGCGCGGTGACTCGGATCACGTCCTACACCGTAGAGGTGCCGCAGGCGTCCGGCTAACCGCTCTCGCGCCCGCTGCGCGGGTCGAAGCCGTCATCCTGCATGATGGGATGCGAGACCAGCGACGGGAACCGATGACGACCCACCATCATTCGCCGGATGAGCTGTCGGCGTTCGCTGACCTCATCCGCAACGAGCAGATCTACCTCGATCATCGCGATGGCGTCGATCGCAAGCGCCGCCGCTCCCGCATCCTCCGTGGCCTGTCCATCGTGGCGATCGTGATCGCCGTGGTTCTCGCCTCGATCGGCGCGTACGTCGGCTGGGCGCTGAACGCGCCATTGAGCGCACCCGTCGTCACGTGGCAGGCGCCGCAGGCCTCGGCTGCCGGTCCCGCCGCGATCGCGCTGCCGACCGAAGGGGCCTCAGCGGTCAGCGTCTCCGGCGCCGAAGCCTACTTGGGCGATGCGGCGAGCGGCATCTGGCTGACCAGCGGAACGAACGACCCTCGCCCGATCGCGAGCATCACCAAGCTCATCACCGCGCTCGTCATCCTCGACGCGCTTCCGCTCGAGGGCGCCGACGACCCGGGACCCACGATCACGTTCGACAAGGCCGACCACGACCTCTACGACAAGTACTACGTGCTCGGCGCGACGATCGCGGCGATGCCCATCGGCAGCTCGATGTCGCAGCACGATGCTCTGGCGACGATGCTCATCCCGTCGGCGAGCAACTACGCCGAGGCGGTGTCGACGTGGGCGTTCGGATCGCAGGGCGCGTTCGTCAGCGCCGCGCGGGACTGGCTGACGGCCCACGGTCTCACCGGCACGACGATCGTCGAACCCACCGGCCTCAACGCCCGTAACACGAGCACCCCGACCGATCTCATCGCGATCGGCAAGCTGGCCGCGGCCAACCCCGCGATCGCGAAGATCGTCGCGATGCCGTCGCTCACCCTCCCCGGTCCCGGTGCCATGTACAACACCAACGAACTGCTCGGGACCGACGGAGTCAGCGGGCTCAAGACAGGCAACCTTGGCGATGGCAGCCACAGCCTCCTGTACACGGCTTCCCTCGACGTGGGGGCGGGTGCCCCGCTCAGCATGACCGGTGTCGTGCTCAGCGGGTTCTCGGACGACTCCGTCAACAGCACGGTCCTCACGCTGTTCGACAGCATCCGCCGCGGATTCCACACGGTGCCGGTCGTGTCGAGCGGGCGGGACGTCGGATCGGTCGCCACGCCGTGGGGCTCCACCGCCCTGGTCATCGTCGCGGACAGCGCCTCGATCCTCACGTGGTCGGACACGACCATCACCGCGACGATGGAGACGATCACCCCGACGACCTATGAAGACGGAGCGGTCGTGGGCAGCATCACATGGAGCGCCGGACCGAACAGCGTGTCGGTCCCCGTGGAGATCGAGGGGACCATCGTCCCGCCCACCGCCTGGTGGCGGCTCACGCACCCCTCTCAGCTCGGGGCACCTTAGGCTCTGCGTCAGCGATCGGCGTCGTCCGGCAGGCGGGCGGGGCCCATCGCCACGCCGCGGGGCTCGCGCACCCAGTGCTGGCCGGTCTCCCGACGCTCCGCCCGTGTGGAGAAGCGGTACAGATACGCCCTGGCCCGTACCCATCTGGGCCGGCGGCCGTCGAAGGGTTCCCGGTCGAGCAGGCCGAGGATCCCGGCATCCGCCTCGAGAAGCTTGAGCAGGAACGCCTCGAACCATGGTTCCCGCAGGCGTCCGAGCGGCAGGAACCACATCAGCCAGTCCAGCCGCAGGTGATACGGCGCGTACTGCCGGGGGACCCGGCGCAGGTCGCCCGGCTTGCCCTTGAAGGAGTACTCGTGCCAGTCCGTCGTGTAGGGGTCGGCATCCATCGTCCCCTCGACGACGATCTCGATGCGCTCCTTGGTCACCGTGCCGAAAGCGCCGTAGGCGTTGGCGAGCTGATACCGATTGAAGCTCGCATTCATCAGCTGGCGGCGGGCGAAGAGGTTGCGCAGCGGCCACCAGCTGAGCACCGCGTACAGCAGCCCGACCGCGGCCGTCACGACGATCCAGTACAGCGGGATGCTGCCGGCACCGGCACCCGGTTCGCCGCCGGCACCGCCATCCGGCTCGCCGCCGATGCCCGGGATGCCGATCGCGGAGAACGCCAGCACGATCGTCGCCCAGTTCAGCCACGCGAAGTTCCCGGTGAGCACGAGCCACAGCTGCGTGAGCAGCACGATCAGCCCGGCCGCCGCACCGATCAGGGCGGGCACGAGATCCGGGACCCACAGCCCGAGCAGCGGGACGAACAGCAGCCACGGGACCACCAGCTGCGCGAAGTGGTTGCCGAGCACCTCCCCGCGGTGGAACCACTTCGGCAGCAGGTGAGCCTGGCGACTGAGCGGCCCCGGCATCGGCTGCGTCTCGTGGTGGTACATCAGGGCCGTGAGGTCGCGCCACTCGCGCCCGCCGCGGATCTTGATCATCCCCGCGCCGAACTCCAGCCGGAACAGCAGCCACCAGAACAGCACGACGATGATCGTGGGGGGCGGCTGGTCGCCGGATCCGAGGAAGGCCGCGAGGAACCCGCACTCCAGCAGCAGCATCTCCCACCCGAAGCCGTAGAAGGTCTGGCCGATGCTCGTGATCGACATGTACAGCCCCCACAGCGCGAGGAAGCACAGCATCGGCACCCACGGCGGTCCGAGTTGCGGCAGTCCCACGACCAGAGCGGCCGCCACGACGACGCCCGCGATGCAGAGACCCCGCAGCCTGCGGTCGGTGTAGGCCCACCGCAGGAAGATCGTCGGATGCAGCAGCTTGGCCGCCCGCTTCGACGAGCGCGCCCATTCGAGGAGGTCAGGGGCGGGGAGCAGCCCCTTCCCGCCGAGGAGCGCGGGAAACTGGTTGAACGTCGAGATCAGGGCGACGAGGTAGAGGGCGGCGATGCCGCGCTGAAGCACCTCTCGGGCGAACCCGAAGTCGACCGCGGCCCAGCCGTCCATGGCGTCAAACTACGCCCGCGCTCGCGGCGTCGCTGAGGGGGTTGACGGGAGCGTGGCCGCCCACAGCGCGGCGCTTACCGCGGCGCTGCTCTGGGTCAGGGGCGCGAAGCGGCGGCGGCTTCCGCCGGCTTCGGGCGCGCCCAGCGGGCCGGCTGGTTGGGCCCGTCCCACACCTGAACAGCGCCCCACGCGACGGCCGTGATCGGGACGGCGAGCACCGCGCCGATGACGCCGCTCAGCAGAGCACCGACGGTCAGCGCGATCAGGATCACGAGTGAGTTGAGCTTCATGGACCGCCCCATCAGCACCGGCTGGAGGAAGTTCCCCTCCAGCTGGTTCACGAGGACGACGATGCCGACGACGATGAGGGCGACGACCGGGCCGTTGGCGACGAGCGCCACGAGCGCGGCGATGATTCCCGCCAGGGTCGCGCCGACGATGGGGATGAAGGCCAGCAGGAAGACCAGCACCGACAGTGGCAGCGCCAGGGGAACCTGGAGGATGAAGAGTCCGATGCCGATTCCCACGGCATCCACCAATGCGACGGCCGCGGTGCCGCGCAGGTAGCTGCCGAGCGTCGTCACCGTCTTGTCGCCGATGCGGCGCGCCCGCGCGTAGTTCTCGCCCCGGAACGGGCGCAGCAGGAACTCCCATATCTGCGGGCCGTCCTTGAGGAAGAAGAAGAGCACCGTGATCATCAGGATGAGGCCCGCGACGAAGTTGGCGACGGCGCCGGCACCCGCGAGGGCACCGGAGCCGAACTGGGAGCTGGTCACGAAGTCGACCGCGGTTGTCCGCCACTCCTCCAGCTGGTCAGGCGACGGCGCGAACGGCAGCGTGTTCACCCAGGCGATCAGGTCCTGGAATCCCTGTTCCGCCTGCGTGTAAAGGTCGTCCCACTGGTTGCGCACCGCCGAGACGATGAGCCAGGCCAGCAGCCCGAGAACCACCGTGCTGGTGAGCATCACGAGAATGGTTGCCAAGACGGAAGGCACACCCCGCCGGCGCAGCCAGGACATGACGGGAGCGAACGACGCCGCGATGATGAGGGCGATCGTCACCGGGATCGTCACGAGGGTCACCTGCTGGATGCCCCAGATGATGCCGGCGGCCAGGATGACCACGACGATGATCTGGACCGCCCGGATGCCGAACTTGCCGAAACCGTCGGCCCACAGGCTCCACGGGGCCCGGTGCGGGGCCAGGTCGACCGAGGACTCGATGCGCACGCGGCGCGGCTCGTCGCTGAAGAATCCCATGCTCCGACGGTAGACGGTCGGCGCGGTGGCACGGCGGGGTTGCATCGGCGCGCCCGCCACGCTAGCGCATCGACTCGCGGTTCCCGAAGATCAGGCGAACGCGCTGTGGCCGGTGATGTCGCGGCCGATCAGGAGCGCCTGGACGGACTCGGTGCCCTCGTACGTGTGGATCGCCTCGATATCGGCCATGTGCTGCATCACGCGGTTCTCCAACAGGATGCCGTTTCCGCCGAGCAGGTCGCGGGCGACGGCCGCGATCCGGCGAGCGGCGCGCGTGTTGTGGTACTTGGCGAGCGAGGCCTGCGTCGGCCGGAGGCCGCCGGTGGTCTCCAGGTCCGCCAGGTGGCGGCAGTAGAGCTGCATCGCCGTGAGCTCGTCGAGCATCTGCGTCAGGCGCTCCTGCACCATCTGGAACTTCGCGAGCGGTTTGCCGAACTGCGCCCGCTTCTGCGAGTAGGCGAGCGCCGCCTCGTAGCAGGCGGTCGCGTGCCCGAGGGCCGACCACGCGACGCCGGAGCGGGTGGAGTACAGCACGATGGAGGCATCCTTGAACGAATGCGTGCCCGGCAGCACCGCATCCGCGGGGAGACGCACGTCGGTGAGCGTGATGTGCGCCTGGTGAATGGCGCGGAGCGACGCCTTGCCGAGGATCGGACGGCCGTCGTAGCCCGGGGTCTCCTGCGGAACGAGGAATCCCCGCACCTTGCCGTCGTGCTCGGGGTCGGACGGGTCGCTCACCCGCGCCCAGACGACGGTGACGCCGCCGGACGAGCCGTTGCCGATCCACTTCTTGGCGCCGTTGAGCACCCAGCCGTCGGTCCCCGCGCCCGTCGAACGGGCCCGCACCGCCTCGGTCTCGAGCGAAACGGAGTCCGAGCCGTGGTCGGGCTCGGTGAGCGCGAAGGCCGCGAGCACCTCGCCGCGGGCGACCGGCACGAGCCACCGCGCCTTCTGCTCGTCGCTGCCGAAGAGGGCGATCGAGCGCAGCGCCAGGCCGCCCTGCACGGCGATGACCGTGCCGAGAGACCCGTCGCCTCGGGAGATCTCCATGTTCACGAGCCCCGCGGCCAGCGGCGACGAGTATCCGAGCCCCTGGTGCACCAGGCCGTCGTTGTAGAGATCGAGCTCGCCCATGCGCCGCGTCAGGTCGAGGTCGTACTCGCCCCGGTCCCAGAGCCCGTCCATCCGGGGGAGCGCCTCATCGATGAAGGCCTTCGCCCGATCCCAGACCTCCCGGTCGGCCGCCGGGATGTCGGCGAAGACGGCGTAGTAGTCGGTGCCCAGACGGTCGGAGACGTCATAGCCCGCGACGCGCTCGCCGGGTACGGGGGTGTGGCTCATGGGGTGCTCCTGGTTCGACGTGCTCCCCAGGATAGCTGATACCCAGTACCACCGATGGTGGAACGCAGTCCCACATGTTGTCTCCTGCTACGTTGGACCCCGTACCGACTGGCCGGTATGCCGAGCCGACCGGCCGACGAGACCGCGGGAGTCCGGGCGGCATCGGCTGCGCAAACGAAGGGTTGCAGCGACGTGCAGAGATTCGATGGCAGGGTCGCCCTGATCACCGGAGCGAGCCGGGGAATCGGACTCGCGATCGCGCAGCGCATCTGCGACGAGGGCGGCGCGGTGGTGATCACGGGGCGCAAGCAGGAAGGGCTCGATGCCGCCGTGCAGGCGCTCGGCGGTGATCGAGCGACCGCGGTCGCCGGCCGGGCCGACGACGCCGACCATCGCGCCGCGGTGTTCGCGCACATCGCCGAGCGCTACGGGCGGCTCGACCACCTCGTGAACAACGCCGGGATCAATCCGGCGTACGGTCCCGCGCTCGATGTCGACCCCGCCGCGGCACGCAAGATCCTCGAGGTCAACGTGATCGCAGCGCTGGAGTGGACCCGCGACGCCGTCGCGGCCGGCCTCCAGCGCTCGATCGTCAACGTGTCCTCCATCTCCGGCCTGTCGGCGAGCCCGGGCATCGCCATCTACGGCGTCTCCAAGGCGGCGCTCATCAACCTGACGATCCAGCTGGCGCACGAGCTGGCGCCCGGCATCCGCGTCAATGCCGTCGCCCCCGCCGTCATCAAGACGGTGTTCGCGCGCGCTCTCTACGAGGGACGGGAAGCACAGGTGGCGGCAGCGTATCCCCTGCAGCGACTGGGAGAACCGGACGACGTCGCCGGTCCCGTCGCCTTCCTGCTCTCGGACGACGCCGGCTGGATCACCGGTCAGACGCTCGTGATCGACGGTGGCGGCAGCATCCGCCCCGTCGGGTGAGGATGCGGCGATGAAGGACACGAGCGTGGCCGATGGTGTGACACGGGCCGCCGTCTACCTCTTCGCGACCCAGGGATACGCCAACACGAGCGTTCAGCAGATCGTCGAGCGCGCCGGCGTCACCAAGGGCGCGATGTACCACTACTTCGAATCCAAGGACGACCTGCTGTTCGCGATCTACGAGCGGATGCTGTCGCTGCAGAAGTCGCGCCTCGACGAGATCATCGCGCGTGGCGGCGAGGTCGACGATGTGCTCGCGGCCGTGTGCATCGATGTCGTCGAGACATCGATCGAGTTCCTGCCCGAGGGCACGGTGTTCTTCCGGAGCCAGCACATGCTCACGCCGCCTCGCCAGCAGGAAGTCGTGCGGCGGCGCCGCGCTTACCACGACGAGTTCGCCGCGCTCGTGCAGCGCGGCCAGGACGAGGGGATCTATCGCAGCGACATACCGCGCGCGGTGCTGATCGCCAACTTCTTCAGCGACATCCATTACCTGTCGCACTGGTATCACCCCGAGGGTCCGGAGGACAAGACGCTCGTCGCCGAGCAGCTCACCGACCTCTTCCTGACCGGCATAAGGAGGACGGATGCCGACGCCTGACACGATGCGCGCGTGGCGCTTCGTCATCGAGGTCGCGCCATGACCGACCTGGAAGGGCGCGTCGCGATCGTGACGGGTGGCGCTCGCGGCCTGGGCGAGGCGTACGTTCGCGCGCTGCACGCCGCCGGTGCCCGCGTAGTGGTCGCCGACCTCCTGGACGAGACGGGACGCGCCCTCGCCGGCGAGCTCGGCGACCGCGCGATGTTCGCGCACGTCGACGTCACCGACGAGGAGCACTGGGATGCCGTCGTGCGGGCCACGATCGAGCGGTTCGGCGCCGTCGACATCCTCGTGAACAACGCCGGCATCGCCAATGCGGCGCCGATCGAGCACTTCACCCTCGCCAAGTGGAACGCCGTGATCGGCGTCAACCTCACCGGCGTCTTCCTCGGCTGCCGCGCGGTGGTGCCGCAGATGAAGGCGCAGGGCCGAGGGTCGATCATCAACATCTCGTCGGTCGAGGGCATGCGGGGAAGTCCGGGACTGCACGGCTACACCGCCTCCAAGTTCGGCGTCCGCGGGCTCACGCAGGGTCTCGCGGTCGAGCTCGGGCCGAGCGGCATCCGGGTGAACTCGGTGCATCCCGGGCTCATCCTGACCGAGATGACGACCCGCATCGACCCGGAGCACCTCGACATCCCGCTCGGGCGACCAGGCGTTCCCGCCGACGTCGCCGGGACCGTCGCATTCCTGGCCTCCGACGCCTCCGCATTCACCACGGGCGCCGAGTTCGTCGTCGACGGCGGCATGATCTCCGGCATCCCGCACCGCTGATCCGCACCGGGGAAGGATCGCATCACGGCCCTGCAGCAGCGACATGCCGCCCCGGCGGGCATCCGCGGCGAATGATCAGAGGCGGAGCTCGGCGCGGCCGAGGCTCGAGAGGTGCACCTCGTCGGGCCCGTCGGCGATGCGCAGCGAGCGGATGCCGGCGTACAGCTCGGCGAGCGGCGTGTCCGACGAGACCCCGGCTGCGCCGTGCACCTGGATCGCCCGGTCGATGATCGTCTGCACGGCCCGAGGCACCGCGATCTTGATCGCCTGAATCTCGGTCATCGCCGCGCGGTTGCCGACGGTGTCCATCAGCCAGGCGGTCTTCAACACGAGCAGCCGCAGGGACTCGAGCTGGATGCGCGCCTCGGCGGCCCACTCGCGCACGACCCCCTGGTCGGCGAGGCTGCGCCCGAAGGCATGGCGCTCGTTCGCTCGCTCCCGCACGAGCGACAGCGCCCGCTCGCCCATCCCGATCGCGCGCATGCAGTGATGGATGCGCCCCGGCCCGAGCCGTGCCTGCGCGATCGCGAAGCCCGAGCCCTCCGCACCGATGAGGTTCCCGGCCGGCACCCGCACGTCGTCGAACGCGATCTCGGCGTGACCGCCGTGGTCGCGATCGTCGTATCCGAACACGGAGAGGGGGCGCACGATTCGCACCCCCGGAGTGTCGCGCGGCACCAGGATCATGGACTGCTGCCGGTGGCGCTCCGCATCGGGGTCGGTCTTTCCCATGACGATGAAGATCGCTGCATCCGGGTTCATCGCCCCGGTCGACCACCACTTGCGGCCCGTGATGAGGTAGTCGTCGCCGTCGCGCCGGATGCGGGTGCCGATGTTCGTCGCATCCGATGACGCGACGTCGGGCTCGGTCATGCAGAACGACGATCGGATGTCGGCGCGCAGCAGCGGGGCGAGCCACCGGTCCTGCTGCTCGGGCGTGCCGAACTCGTTCAGCACCTCCATGTTGCCGGTGTCGGGCGCCGCGCAGTTGAAGGCGATCGGCGCGAGTCGCGGGCTCCACCCGGTGATCTCGGCGACCGGCGCGTACTGCAGGTTCGTGAGGCCGCCGCCGCCCTGGTCGCCGGGGAGGAAGAGATTCCAGAGTCCCTGCGCGCGGGCCTTCGCCTGCAGGTCGCGGACGACGGGCCAGCCGCCCCACCGGCCGGGCTCCGCGGCGAGCTGCTCGTCGAGCACCGCCTCGGCCGGCACTACATGCTCGTCGAGGAATGCCCTCGCACGCTCGGTCAGCTCTCGCGTGCGTTCATCGTGTGCGAAATCCATCAGCGCACCTCTCGTCCTCGTCGGGCGAGCGGCTCGACGAGCGCACCGATCCGGTCGAATCCCTCGCCGACGGTGTCGCCGGCCTGATAGCGGTAGTGGATTCCCTCGAGGATCACGGCCAGCTTGTAGGCGGCGAACGCGCGGTACCAGCGCAGATCGGGGACGGCGATCCCCGCCCGCTCGGCGTAGACCTCCACGAGCTCGTCGAAACCCGGATACCCGGCAGCGGGGTCGACGGCGCTCGGCACCGCGCCGGCGAACCCGCCGGGCAGGTTCGCGATGTCCCAGTAGAGCGCGAAGATGCCGAGGTCGACGAACGGGTCCCCGAGGGTCGCCATCTCCCAATCGAGGATGGCCGAGATGTGCGGCTCGTCGGCTTCGCCGACCACCAGCGCGTTGTCGAGGCGGTAGTCGCCATGGACGATGGCGGTGCGGTCCGTCTCGGGCCTGCCGCCGGCGAGGGTCGCCTCCAATGCGTCCAGCTCCGGCGTCTCTCGCGAACGCGAGGCGTCGAGCTGCCGGCGCCAGGTGGAGAGCTGGCGTGCCAGATAGCCGTCCGGCCGTCCGAAGTCGGCGAGGCCCACGGCGGCGGGATCGATCGCATGCAGATCGGCCAGATGGGCGACGAGCTCGGTGCTGAGGCGGCGGATCCCGGCCGCCGTGAACTGCGCGTTCTGAGCCGGCCTCGCGAGCACCGTTCCGGGAGCCTTCTCCATCAGGAAGAACACCGTGCCCGTCACGCGGTTCTCCGTCGTATCGTCCACCACGTCGACCGCGATCGGAACCGGCACGGCCGTGTGGGCGAGAGCGGAGATCACCCGGTGCTCCCGCCGCATGTCGTGCGCGCTCAACAGGACGTGACCGAGTGGTGGGCGCCGGAGGATCAGCGGCATGCGTGCGCCGTCGACGGCGTAGGTCAGGTTGCTGCGTCCTCCGGCGATGACGGCGGCAGAGAGCGGACCGGCGACGAGTTCGGGATGCGCGCCGGCCAGCCAGCCGCTGAGGCCCGCGACATCCAGCCCGGGTAGCTCGGTCACCGGCGACACTGCCTTTCTCCCTGGCCCCGCATGAAGCTGCGGCCCGGGTCGAGCATACCGGATGGTCGGTTTGTCCAGGTGCCGCAGGCGGCCTTACGGTCTCGTACGCCAGTGCAGGACCAGCAGCGGCTCGGGATCCTCTGCGCGAAGCAGAGCAGCCTCGATCAGCGCATGCTGGCGGCGGTGGGTATCGCAGCGGACGCGCCGATCGTCGTGGCCGGCATGGAGCACTGTCCCGGGTTCCGCGGTGCGATCCTCGAGGACCAGGGCTGGATGGACCTCGACCAGGTCCGAGACGAGGTCGTCAGCACCGCGGTGCGCTTGGTGACAGACCATCCTGAGATCGGCGCGCTGCTGCTCGAGTGCAGCGACATGCCGCCGTACGCGAAGGACATTCAGGATGCGACCGGCCGTCCCGTGTGGGACTTCGTCACGCTGATCGACTGGATTCACTCAGGCGTGGTGCGGCGCTCCTACGACGGCTTCATCTGAGGTTGCGGGCGCGGTCGAGCAGCCGCGGCATGATGGGCAGATGACCAGTGCCATCGACGTGGTCCGCGCAGTTCTCGCGCCGTTGACCAGAACCCAGGTGTGGCGCCGAATCGCGCCGGTGGTGCTCCCGCCGGTTGAGCGCCTTCTCACACGCGTCTCCGGCGGGCGAGTTCAATTGACGGGCATCATCGTGCCGTCGCTCATGCTGCATACGATCGGGGCGAAGTCGGGTGAGCCTCGGGATGCACCGCTGATGTACACCGCCGACGGCAAGGGGCGAGCGATCGTCGCGGGAACCAACTGGGCGGGCGCGAAGCATCCGGCGTGGACCGCGAACCTGCTCGCGCATCCGGATGCAGAGATCA
Source organism: Micromonospora sp. DT81.3 (assembly GCF_049847225.1). Taxonomy (NCBI): domain Bacteria; kingdom Bacillati; phylum Actinomycetota; class Actinomycetes; order Micromonosporales; family Micromonosporaceae; genus Micromonospora; species Micromonospora sp. DT81.3. The sequence goes on along the minus strand of NZ_JBNCNY010000002.1, from coordinate 723,104 downwards.
CTGTCCGCGGACGACGTTTGGCCGTGCACGCCACGCTCGTCCCGGATGATGATCGGGAGGCGACGTGGGCGCTCATGGAGGCGCAGTGGCCGGACTACCGCCGCTACGAGGCGGACTCGGGCCGGACCGCGCGGATCTTCGTGCTTCAGCCCGTGCGGCGGGAGGCAGGCTCGGCGCCGCAAGCGGTCTCGGCGGTTACTGACGCGTCACCGGCTCCGTCGGCACCACGAGCCTGAGTGCCGTTGCTGATGTCTCGCCGCGATGCGTCAGCGGTGGGGCGTGACGATGATGGTCGTGGTGATGGACTCGTCGATCAGGATCGTGTGGCTTCCAGGCGTCAGCGGGTGCAGCAGCGCCACCCAGCCATGCCCGACGGAGAGCCCCTCCGATCCGCCTGGCTCACCGAAGATGTTGTCGTCCGGAAGGACGATGTCCAGCAGGGGTGTCTCCGCCTCGACGACGGGCACGGCCTTGCCGTCGACGGTGACCGTGTAGTCGGAATCCGGGTCTCCTGCAATGGCACATGCACGGAGTTCGGCTTCGGTGGTCCCGTTGCCCTCGAACGTGCTGCACTCGACCGAGTGGGCCACGATGAACAGTTTGGTACCGGGCTTGACCGTGCAGGAGTCGGCACTGACGGGCGCGAACGGCGCGACGGTCCCGCCGAGGTCGAGACACTCGTACTCGTCGCCACCGGCGCCGAAGGGATTCTGGGCGCTGGGTGTCTCCAGAACCGTCGTCCACAGAGCACTGAGGTAATCGTCCACCTTGTTCGTCGGGACGGCGGTGGCAGGCGGCGCCGCCGCGAACACCGATGATGTCGCCAGGACCACACTTGCTGCGAGCACCATGACTCGAGTGATACGGGACACGAAAACCCCCTCGAAGCGACCCAGCGGAGGACAGCACGGCCCGCCGATGCGGCTCACTCTCCCACTCGAGCCGCCACTCGTCAATCGGTCCGCGCGCACGCCCTTGGATGGGTGATGCTGCGCGATGTTGCCGTCTGCGGGCCGGCGCTCCAGGAGGCGATTCTGGGCGTCACTCGTCGCGGAGTGCGGGTGCGAAGCCAGTGGACCCGCACTTGGCGCCGAGTGAACGAAGGAGCAGACGCGACGATGGCGCCCACCGCACCGTCGAGCTTGGGAGTCAGCCGAGCAGGTGCTCCTCGATCGCCGCGCGGACGGATGCCGGAACGGCGGTCGGGCGCCGGCTCGCGGCATCCACGAACACGTGCACGAACCGTCCCGTCGCGATCGGCTCGTGTTCGCCGTCGCGCAGGATGCCGAGCGCCCAGGCCACGCTCGAGGTTCCGAGTCGCTCGACTCCGATGCCGACCTCGAGGGCGTCGGGGAAGCTCGCCGACGCCCGGAACTCGCACGACGAAGCGGCGCAGAAGGCGATCGGGCCGTCGCCGTGCGGATCGAGTCCGGCGGCTCGGATCATCCACGAGTTGACCGCGGTGTCCATCGCCTCGTAGTACACCGCGTTGTTGAGGTGGCCGTACTGGTCGTTGTCGTTCCAGCGCGTGGAAAACGGCACACGCACCCGGAACACCCGCGCGGCGGCGGCCGTGGTGGTCGTCATAGCGGGAACTCTATCTTCGCGCCCCGGATCAGGCCCCGAACCGCGCGATGATGCGGTCCGCGATGCGGCCCGGGGACATCTCGGGCGAGCCGTGGTGCGCGCCCTCGAGCGACTCGTACTCCACGGTCGGGAGCCCGTCGGCCAGGGCCGCGGCGGTGTGGTGGAAGAACGCCTCGCTCTTCGAGCCGATCAGAACGATCGTCGGCGCCGTGAGCCCCGCCCATCGCTCGAGGGGGAGCGGCATGCCCTGCTGCGTCCCCTCGAGCACGGCGAAGTCGTAGCGCAAGGTGTGTGCGATGGCCTTGGCGTGACGCCAGAGCGGCAGCATCCGCATGATCGCGACGCCGAAGGCCGGCACGCCGATCGCCTCGGTGAAGAATGTTTTCACCGCCTGCGAGCGGTCGCCGCGTTCGACGGATGCCGCCACCCGAGCGGGGAGGTCGTTCGCGAGCGGCGGGCGCGCATCGTCGCAGATGAAGGGCGGCTCGTACGCGATCAGTCCGGTGACGCGGTCGCCGAGGCGCGTGGCAGCCTCGAGGGCGAGGGCGGCACCCGACGACGTGCCGAAGAGGACCGCATGTCCGCCCGCGGCCTCGATCAGCGCGGCGATGTCCTCGATCTCGCGACCCTGGTCTGCGGTGGCCGGGTGCTCGTCGCCGCTTCCTCCGCGACCCCTGCGGTCGAAGCTCAGCACGGTGAACTGTCCGGCGAGGGCCCTCGCCAGCCTGGCCGAGCCCCGATGGGTCGACAGGGCGGGGTCGATCAGGATGATCGCCGGCCCGGCGCCCTCCCGGAACAGCGCGATGCTCGTCCCGTCGGCGGATCGCACGACGGATGCGGTGTCTGTGATGGTCATTGCTCTCTCCTCAACAGGTTCTCGAGTCGGTCGAATCCGCCCGCCCAGCCATCGACCATTCCCATGGCCGCGATCTCTTCGAGGCGCCGCACCGATGTGAAGCGCGTGCGCAGCACGAGGCGCGTGCGGTGCGGTTCCACGCCGATGAACTCGACGGTGACCGAGTTCGACTCGGGGTCGAGGTCCGCTCCCGACTCGTCCGAGAAGCCCTCGACGTACGACAGCGCCGAGCCCGCGATGACCTCGCTGTAGATGGCGCGCACCCACACCTCGGGCGGTGCGCCGGCGGGGCCCATCGCGAAGTGCCAGAGACCACCGGGGCGCACATCCAGCGCGAGCACCGTGGTCGACCAGCCCTCGGGTCCCCACCACGCCTCGAGCCCCTCGACGGTCGTCCAGCTGCGCCACACCGCATCGACGGATCCGCGCAGTTCCCGCTCGAGCACGATCTCGCGCCGTTCGAGATCCTTCGAGACCAGCAGTGTGCTCACGATCACGCCCGCGTCGCATCGAGATGGGCCTGCAGGCGGTCCAGCCGCGCGGCCCACAGCTCGGCGAAGGTGTCGAGCCAGCGGTCGAGTTCCGCGAACCTCCGCTGATCCAGGGCGTAGATCCGGCGCTTGCCGTCGACGCGCCGATCGACGATCGCGACATCGCTGAGCACCTTGAGGTGCTTTGAGACGAGCGGCTGACTGAGGGCGAGGGCGTCGACGATGTCGCCGACGGATCGCGGGCCGTCGCGCAGCAGCTCGACGATCGCGAGCCTGTTCGGCTCTGCAAGGGCGGTCAGCGTCTGGATCACACCTTCATACTACTGATCAGTTATATGAATGGCAAGTTATTCATGAAACCCCGCCCCGCCCACCAGCGGACGGTCGGGTGCTCCCGCCTGGGTCACTCCTCCGACACGAAGAGCCCGATGGTGTGCGCCACGAGGGCGGGGCGCTCGGAGCCCTCGAGTTCGACGGTCGTGTGCAGGTTCACGCGGTGCACCTGGGGGCCCGGCTCCACCGCGGCGATCTCGGTGACGGCGCGTACGCGGGATCCCGCGGGCACCGGCTGGAGGAACCGCACCCGGTCGAGTCCGTAGTTCACCACCATCGCGATGCCCCCGACTCTCAACAGTCCCGCCGTGAGTCTCGGCAGCAGCGAGAGGGTGAGGTAGCCCGTGCGCGATGGTCGTGCCGAACGGACCGGAGGCCGCGCGCTCGGCGTCGAGGTGGATCCACTGCCAGTCCTCGGTGGCGTCCGCGAAGGCCGCGATCCGCTGCTGGTCGATGCGCACCCAGTCGCCCGTCGCCGTCCGGCCGATGGCCTGCGCGAGGTCGGCGGGGGAGCCGACGTCGATGGTCATGCGCGAGGCCCTCCGGCGACGTAGAGCACCTGACCCGAGGTGAAACCCGCACCTTCCGAGCAGAAGAACGACACGGCGGCGGCGATGTCGTCGGGGTACCCGGCGCGTCCGACCGGCACCTCGGCGGCGCGCGCCGCGATGAAATCCTCCATCGGAACGCCGATGCGCTCCGCCGTCTGGCGCGTCATGTCCGTGACGATGAAACCGGGGGCCACGGCATTCGCCGTGACGCCGTAGCGCCCGAGTTCCAGGGCGAGCGTCTTCGTGAGGCCCTGCATGCCGGCTTTCGCCGCGGCGTAGTTGGCCTGACCGCGGTTTCCGAGGGCCGACGTGCTCGAGAGGTTGACGATCCGCCCCCAGCCGGCTGCCACCTGGTGCGCCTGCACCGCCCGCGACATGAGGAACGCGCCCCGCAGATGCACCGAGAGCACCGAGTCCCAGTCGTCCTCCGTCATCTTGAACAGCAGGTTGTCGCGGATGATGCCCGCGTTGTTGACGAGGATCGTCGGCGCGCCCAGCTCCGACTCGACCCGGGCGACGGCCTCCGTCACCGCCGCCGCATCGGCGACGTTCGCGCCGACGGCCAGCGCCCTGCCACCGGCATCCGTGATCGCGCTGACCGTCTCGGCGCACTGCGCTTCGTCCAGGTCGAGCACGGCCACGGCATGGCCGTCGGCGGCGAGACGCCTCGCGGTCGCTGCGCCGATGCCGCGGGCGGCGCCGGTGACGATGGCGATTCGGGTCATGGTGGGGTTCCTTTCAGAGGCTCAGAACTGGATCAGCTGGCGGAGCTCGCCACCGGCGGCGAGCCTGTCCATGGCTTCGTCGATGCGTTCGAGGGGGATGCGCGATGACACGAGGCGCTCCAGGGGCAGGCGGCCGGCGCGCCAGAGGTCGACATAACGCGGGATGTCGCGGCTCGGCACGGCCGATCCGAGGTAGCTGCCGACAACCGTGCGCGCCTCGGCGGTGAGCTGCAGCGGCGACACGCTCGCGCGCGCATCGGGTGCAGGAAGGCCCACTGTGACGGTCGTCCCGCCGGGCGCGGTCAGCGCGACGGCTGTCTCGAAGGCCCGCACGGCGCCTGCCGCCTCGATCACGACAGGTGCCCGGATGCCGCTCGCGGCGGCGGCGGAGGGGCTGAGTGCACCGGTGGCCCCGAGTTCGCGCGCGAGCTCGAGCTTGGCATCGACGGCATCCACGCCGATCACCTCGTGGCCGAGCGCGACGGCGACCAGGAGCGCGGCCATGCCGACCCCGCCGAGGCCGATCACGAGAACAGGCTCACCCGGCCGGGGCCGGCCGGCGTTCAGCACGGCGCCCCCGCCGGTGAGCACCGCGCAGCCGAGAAGCGCCGCGACGTCGGCCGGCACGTCGGCGTCGACCGGCACCACCGAGGTGCGGCTCACGACGGCATGGGTCGCGAAAGCGGAGACGCCGAGGTGGTGGTGCACGTCCTGGATCGACCCGTCGGCGGCGGCGCGGTGCAGACGGATGCCGCCGCCGACGAGCGTGCCGTCGGTGTTGGCGGCGGTCCCCACCTCGCACGGCAGTCGTCCGTCGGTCAGGCACCCCGGACAGACGCCGCAGCGGGGAAGGAACGTCATGACGACGCGATCGCCGAGCGCGACATCCATCACCCCATCGCCGATCGCTTCGACGATGCCTGCGGCCTCATGGCCGAGGAGCATCGGGGTCGGCCGCACGCGGTTGCCGTCGACGACACTCAGGTCGGAGTGGCAGACCCCGGCGACCTCGATGCGCACGAGCAGCTCGCCCCGCGCCGGTGCATCCAGCTCCAGCGTCTGCACCGTGAACGGCCGCGAGCCGGCGAACGGCGCGGGAGCTCCCGAACGCTCCAGGACGGCACCGGTGATCTGCATGTGACCTCCTCGTCGAGCGTCGCACCCAAGCGGCGTCACGCCAGCATACCGACCGTACGGTATGCCCTCGCACGATCCCGGATGGGGTTCCGCGCGGTCTCAGCTGTCGAGCTGAGACCGCACCCGGCGCGCGATCTCCGCCTTCGGCATCGACCGCGGGAACACGGCCACCACGATGTCGTCGGCGGCGGCCGGCTGGGAATCGGGGTGCACGCCGAAGCGGCGCAGCACGTCGTCCATGGCCCGCCGAAGGACGGTCACGCGCACGCGCTTGCCGCGAAGCAGCTGGCGCAGGACGTGATTGTGGGTCGCGGTCACCAGCGCGGCAAAGCCGACGGCATCCAGCGGATCGAGCCCGGGCAGCGCCTGGCGGAGGTACTCGTCGAAGAGCCGCTCGTACCGGAAGACCGTGATGATCTCGCGCTCCCGCAGCACCGGCACCTGACGTACCACCTGGTAGCGGCGGCGCGCCACATCCGGGTTGGCGGCGAAGTGCACGAAGACCCGGTTGGATGCCTCGCACACCGCCACCCACGGGTTCTCGTGCGGCTGCGCCAGGTAGTCGCGCAGCTGGGCGAGAAGCAGTTCGTGGTCGGCGAAGACCACGTCGTCCTTGCCGCCGAACTGGCGGAAGAACGTTGACCGCGAGACGCCGGCCGCTTGCGCGATCTGCTCGACGGAGGTCGCCTCGAAGCCCTGCTCGAGGAACAGGTCGATCGCAGCAGCGACGACGGCCGTGCGGTCGGGCACTGCGGGGATGGCGACTTCGCTCATGACACCCAGAGCCTAGTCCCGCCCAGACCCGATCACGGGGCCCCGCCGCCCGTCGTGTCAAGGCATTGTCCTCACCGACGGGCGATGGGTTGACTTGGCGGATGACATCGCTCTGGAAGTCTTCATTCGACGCGGTCGCAGGCAGCCCGTTCGAGCCCGGAATGCGGCACGAGGTGGTCGTCGTCGGGGCCGGGATCACCGGGCTGTCGACGGCGCTGATGCTCGCTCGGGAAGGGATGGACGTCGCGCTCGTCGAGGGAGGCGAGGTCGCGCAGCTCGCCACAGGAGGCAACACGGGGAAGGTGTCGCTGCTGCAGGGCAAGGTGCTCTCGAGCATGCGGCGGCACCACCACGCCGCGCTCGTGCGCGCGTACGTCGACGCCAATCGCGCCGGTGCGGACTGGCTCACGGACTTCGCCGAATCCGCCGGGGTGCCCTTCACCCGCAGCCCCGCCTACTCGTACGCCCAGGGCCGCGAGGGCGTCGAGACGGTCGACGCCGAAGTCTCCGCCGGCAGGGAGGCCGGACTCCCGGTGCGCCACGTGTCGGGCGGCGAACTGCCCGTTCCCTTCCCGGTCGCGGCCGCCGCCGGCCTCGATGACCAGGTCGCCCTCGACCCCGCAGCGGTCGCGGGGGCCCTCGCCCGTGCCTTCGTTGCAGCCGGCGGCGTGCTGCACACGCACACGCGGGTGACCGGCGTGCACGCAGGACCGAACGCGCGTATCGAGACGGCGGCCGGCCCGCTCTTCGCGTCGCACATCGTGCTCGCGACGGGAACCCCCATCGATGACCGGGGTCTCTACTTCGCGAAGGTCAGCGCCATGCGTTCCTACTGCGTCTCGTTCCGCACCGAGGGCGTGGTTCCCGACGGCCTCTGGCTGTCGGTGGACGGGCAGACGCGTTCGATCCGCCGGGTCACGCCGGACGACGGCCCGGCATCCGCCCAGCTCGTCGTCGGCGGCAGCGGACACCCCGTCGGTCGCGCCGGCTCGGAGCGCGCCATCCTCGACGAGATCTCGGAGTGGGCGCGTCGGCACTTCCCGGACGCGGAGGAGACCCACCGCTGGTCAGCCCAGGATTACCACTCCCACAACATGGTGCCCTTCGTGGGGGCGATGCCGCGCGGGCTCGGGCGGATCCGGTTCGCGACCGGCTACGGCAAGTGGGGTCTTTCCAACGGGCCGGCCGCGGCGCTGCGGCTCGCGGCCGAGATCCGCGGGACGAAGCTGAAGGACCGCGATCGATGGATGCTGATGCTCGCCACCCGGTTGACGATGCCGTCCGACATCGCGCGCGGCGTCGTCGAGAACGCGAAGATCGGCGGCGCGGCGGCGTCCGGCTGGCTGGGCGCCGAAGCGACGCCGGTGCCGATCACGCGGCCCCCGGAGGGGGAGGGCACCGTCGCCCAGCGGGGCGGTCGTCCCGTCGCGGTGTCGACGACCGGTGGCCGCACGCGCGCGGTCAGCGCGGTCTGCACCCACCTGGGCGGCGTCCTGTCGTGGAACGATGCGGAGTGCACGTGGGACTGCCCGCTGCACGGGTCGCGTTTCGCTCCGGACGGCACGCGGCTCGAGGGGCCGGCCGACCGCGACCTGCCGACCGTTCCCCGCGCCCCCGGCGACTGACCGGTCCCCGGCCGGCACCCGAGGTCGGGGGCATACAGGCACAGGGAGTAGGCTCGTTTGTCGGTCGATCTCTCGACATCAAGACGCTTTTCGGCGTCGACATCCCCCATTCGTCCAGCGGAGGATTGCACGTGGATCTCTACGAGTACCAGGCACGCGACCTGTTCGAGAAGTACGAGGTGCCCGTTCTCGCGGGCCTCATCGCAGACACGCCAGAGGAGGCGAGGGCCGCAGCCGAGAAGATCGGCGGTGTCGTCGTCGTCAAGGCGCAGGTCAAGACCGGAGGGCGCGGCAAGGCGGGCGGCGTCAAGGTCGCGAAGACCCCGGATGAGGCTCACGAGGCCGCGCAGGCCATCCTCGGCCTCGACATCAAGGGCCACGTGGTCAAGCGCGTGATGATCGCGCAGGGCGCCCGCATCGACAAGGAGTACTACTTCTCGGTGCTACTCGACCGCGCGAACCGCGCGTACCTCTCGCTCGCCAGCGTCGAGGGCGGCATGGAGATCGAGGAGCTCGCCGTGGAGCGTCCCGAGGCGCTCGCCCGCGTCGCCGTCGACCCGCTGCAGGGCATCGACCACGCGAAGGCCGTCGAGATCGCACAGGCCGCCGGGTTCGCACCCGAGCTCGTCGAGAAGGTCGCAGACGTCTTCGTCAAGCTCTACGCGGTCTACAAGGGCGAGGACGCGACGCTCGTCGAGGTCAACCCGCTCGTGCTGACCGAAGAGGGCGAGATCATCGCCCTCGACGGCAAGGTCACGCTCGATGAGAACGCCGACTTCCGCCACAGCGGGCACGCGCTGCTCGAAGACAAGGACGCGGCCGACCCCCTCGAGGCCAAGGCCAAGGAGAACGACCTCAACTACGTCAAGCTCGACGGCCAGGTGGGCGTCATCGGAAACGGTGCGGGGCTCGTCATGTCGACGCTGGATGTCGTCGCCTACGCGGGCGAGAATCACGGCGGCGTGAAGCCCGCCAACTTCCTCGACATCGGCGGCGGCGCGTCGGCCGAGGTCATGGCCGCCGGCTTGGACGTCATCCTGGGCGACCCCCAGGTCAAGAGCGTGTTCGTCAACGTCTTCGGCGGCATCACCGCCTGCGACGCCGTGGCCAAGGGAATCGTCGGCGCGCTCGCCGAGCTCGGCTCGACCGCCACGAAGCCGCTCGTCGTGCGCCTCGACGGCAACAAGGTCGAGGAGGGTCGCGCCATCCTGCGCAATGCGAACCACCCGCTCGTGACGCTTGCCGACACCATGGACGAGGGCGCCGACAAGGCCGCCGAACTCGCGAACGCCTGACCCTTCGACGGGCTCAGGGACCGTACTTCGACGAGCTCAGCAACCGACTTAAGGAATTGAAATGTCGATCTTCCTCAATAAGGAATCCAAGGTCATCGTCCAGGGCATCACCGGCGGCGAGGGCACCAAGCACACCGCGCTCATGCTGAAGGCCGGCACCCAGGTGGTCGGCGGCGTCAACGCCCGCAAGGCCGGCACGACGGTGCTGCACCACGCCGCCGACGGTTCGCCGGTCGAGTTGCCCGTCTTCGCCACGGTGGCCGAGGCCATCGAGAAGACCGGCGCCGACGTGTCGATCGCGTTCGTGCCGCCCGCGTTCACCAAGAGCGCGATGGTCGAGGCCATCGACGCCGAGATCCCGCTGCTCGTCGTCATCACCGAGGGGGTGCCCGTCGGTGACACCGCCGAGGCGTGGGCGTACGCACAGAGCAAGGGCGACACGACCCGCATCATCGGGCCGAACTGCCCGGGCATCATCACGCCCGGCGAGTCGCTGGTGGGGATCACCCCCGCGAACATCACCGGCAAGGGTCCGATCGGTCTCGTCTCCAAGTCGGGCACGCTGACCTACCAGATGATGTACGAGCTGCGCGAGATCGGCTTCTCGACGGCCATCGGAATCGGCGGAGACCCGGTGATCGGCACCACCCACATCGACGCGCTCGCCGCGTTCGAGGCCGACCCCGAGACGAAGGCGATCGTGATGATCGGCGAGATCGGCGGCGACGCCGAGGAGCGGGCGGCCGAGTACATCAAGGCCAACGTCACCAAGCCGGTCGTCGGCTACGTCGCCGGCTTCACGGCGCCCGAGGGCAAGACGATGGGCCACGCCGGCGCCATCGTCTCCGGTTCGGCGGGCACGGCCCAGGCCAAGAAAGAGGCCCTCGAGGCCGCCGGCGTCAAGGTCGGCAAGACGCCGAGCGAGACCGCCGACCTGATGCGCGAGATCGTCCAGGGCCTGTAGATCCCCGTCTCGGCGTGCGCGCTTAGGGTGGGATCATGCCGCTCCAAGGAACGTATCTGCCCAGCACATCGGAATGGGCCCGCACGCAGGCCGAGCGCTACGAGGCGTCGGGCGGCGCCGAGGCGAACACGCTGCGGGGGGTCCCGATCATCGTCCTGACGACCGTCGGGGCGAAGACCGGCGCCCTTCGCAAGACGGCGCTGATGCGCGTGGAGCACGACGGTCGCTACGCCGTCGTCGCCTCTCGCGGCGGCGCGCCCGAGGCGCCGCAGTGGTACTGGAACCTGCGCAAGAACTCTCACGTCGAGCTGCAGGACGGAGAGGTCAAGCGCGACTACGTGGCGCGCGAGCTGTCCGGCGGTGAGCGCTCGGAGTGGTGGGCACGCTCCGTCGCCGTCTGGCCCGATTACGACCAGTACCAGAAGAAGACCGACCGGCTCATCGCCGTCTTCCTGCTCGAACCCGTCGAGGGCTGACCGCCGCTGGGCGAACCGCCGACGCTGAGGCGGACGGCGCACGACGGCGCTAGTAACATCGGCCGCATGGCTCAGGGTGGGGTGCCCGGTCGGTCGCGACGTTCGCTGCGCATCGCCGGATCCGTCGCCATCGGTGTCGCGGCGCTCGCCGGCCTGGCGCTGGTGGCGTCGTACGTCGTTCCGCCCGTGCTGTTGAACCTTCGAAGCACCGTCGCCGACGGCTCCGCGGTCGCCCTCCGTGCCGACTCCAGCAGGGGCGAGGTGGTCGCGCCCGAGGGGTGGATCATCTCCCGCCCGCCCTGGACGGACGCGGCGGTCGAGGTCCGATCGCCTGATCTCGCGCTCACGGTGCTGGTCAGCGTGTCAGCCGGGAACTCCGAGACGGCGCTGGCGCTCCTCCGGGACGGGGCGGCCGGTCCCGTGCGCGTGGAGACTCTCACTTCCGGCCGCACCGTCCGGCATGCCGATGCCGAGGGGGGACGCGTGCTCGCGGCCGTCGACGTCGACGGAGGGGTGGTGTCGGTCGACGCGCGAGTCGCGGACGCTGCGGATGCCGCGGCCTACCGCGCCGCCCTGGCCGAGCTGCTCGCGGGGATCGGCCCGTGAAGGCGGTCTGGATTCGACGCGGGTACGCCGGTGTCGCGATCGCCGCGATGCTCGGGCTCGCGGCGTGCGCACCCGATCGCGTGAACGGATGGCGCCCGACGGCGTGGCCGGCATCCTTCGCCGTCGTGACCGACCCCCCGCAGCCGCTCGACGCTGCCGCTGTCGCGGGTCTCGACCCGCAGCGGCTGCGCATCGACGAGGTCGGCGTCCAGGCGCGGTACACACGCGTGTTCGGACAGGGCGCGCTCAACGACCGCATCGAGGGGATGGTGCGCGAGGCCATCGCCGGGCGGGTCGCGGCGTCGGGCGTGGCGTATCGACCGATGGCCTTCGACGAGGACGCCGGCATGGCGGATCGCTCGTGCCGCCGTGGGTCGACGCTGCTCCCGGCCGCCGAGCTGCTTGCCGATCCCACCCTCGGCCCCGCGGGCGGCGGGGGGACGGCCGTGACCTGCGACATCATCGCCGCCGTAGGCACCTACATCGGTCAGCGGGTGCGGGTCGTCCGCAGCGACGGCGCCGACACGTCGCTGGTGCTCTACGCCGACGTCGCGACGGGCGGGGTGGTCGGCGCGGCGGAGCTCTGGCAGGCGGGTGCCGCGATCCTGCTCTGGGACGACGTCGTCGAGGCACTGCGCCGGAACGCCGGTGCGCTCAGCCTGGTGCCGATCGCCGATCCGAGCCCGGACCAGGCGGCACTGATCGAGTCCGCGCTCGCCGGCACCCTCGTCGCGGCCGACGGCTCGCTCGTCCTGACCATCGGGCCCGGATTCGTCGCACCGGAGCTCGGCGCACTCGGGTTACCCGCATCCACGGTGCCGCTCACCGTCGCGGTCCCGCCCGCGTCGCTGGGGACCCTGGCCAGCGTCTTCGGTGCCGGCATCTCGGCCGCCGCGGCGGCGGCCGTGCCATTCGCCGCACCGGCCGCCGTCCCGGTGGGCATCGATCGGGTGGATTGCGGGTTGGTTCCGTGCGTCGCCCTCACGTTCGACGACGGCCCCTCCGCCCTGACTCCGCAGCTGCTCGACACTCTTCGCGATTCCCGGGCGGCCGCCACGTTCTACGTGCTCGGCCGGAGCGCACAGTCGAGCCCGGACCCGGTCCGCCGCGCGGCCGCCGAGGGTCACGACATCGGCGTGCACACGTGGGACCATCCCCATCTTCCCGAGCTCGACGCGGCGGCGGTCGCGCGGCAGATCGGATCGACGCGGGACCTGCTTCGCCGGCTCACGGACCAGCCCGTGGCGACATTCCGACCGCCGTACGGTGAGTACAACGCGCAGACCCTCGCCGCCGCGGGTCTGCCGGCCATCCTGTGGTCGATCGACACGCGCGACTGGGCGGGACCTTCCACGGAATCGATCCTCATCCAGGGCGTGGAGCGGCCACGGCCGGGCGGCATCGTGCTGTTCCACGACACCCAGCGCGCGACGGTGGAGCTCGCCCCTCAGATCATCGCGGGCCTGCATGATCGGGGTTTCACGGCGGTCACCATCACCCAGCTGTTCGGCGGATCGCCGCCCACGGGCGGCGCTTGGCGCTCGGCGCCGTGAATGACCTGAATCTGGACGGGCGGAGCACCGCGACCGCGGTGTCGCGAACCGGTCGCCAGGGGCCCCGGCGGTAAGGTCGATCGGGCATGGATCGCCTTCTCGTCGCCCTTCTGTCCGCCTTCGACGCCCTTCTCGCGGCCGCCGTGGGCCTCGCGGTGGTGCTCGCCCCGCTCACCCTGGTCTGGGTGGTCGCCCTCGGAGGAGACGCCGACTGGGGCGCCCTCTGGCCCGCGAGCGGCTCGATCTGGCAGCTCGGCAACCTCGTGCCGCTGAGCATCACCCTCGATGCCCTGTACGCGGCGCAGACCGGCATAGAGACGGATGCCGCCGCCTTCACGCTCTCGCTGGCTCCGTTGGCCTTCGCGGTGTTCACGACGATCTTCGCCGCGCGCTCGGGCTCCCGCGCCGCCGGCGCCGGCGCTTGGATCACGGGCGTGGCGTCGGGGACCCTGGTGTTCGGGGTGATCGCCGCGGCCGTGCTGCTGACGACGTCGAACCCCATCGCGCGCCCGACCATCTGGCAGGCCGTGCTGCTGCCCTCGGTCGTGTACGGCGGCGCGGCGCTCACGGGGGCGGTCGTGGCGGCATGGCGCGACGGTGACGACGGCCCGATCGACCGGCTGCGCCGGCGCCTGGACTCCCTTCCTCACGGGTGGGGCGAAGTTCCGGGACTCATCGCCCGCGGCACCGCCATCGCCCTCGCCGGACTCGTGATGGCGGCATCCGCCGCGGTCGGCGTCTCGGTGCTGCTGCGAGGCGACGAGGTCATCGCCCTGTACGAATCCACCCACCTCGACGCCCTCGGCGCCACTGTCGTGACGCTCGGCCAGCTCGCCTACCTTCCGACGCTGGTGGTGTGGGCGCTCGCCTGGCTTGCCGGTCCCGGCTTCGCCATCGGCGTGGGCACGGCCGTGTCGCCGGCGGGGACGCAGCTCGGAGTGCTGCCGGGTATCCCGCTCCTGGGACTGATCCCCGAGGGCGGGTCCGACTGGCTCCTGCTGGTGCTGCTGGTGCCCGTCGCGGCCGGCGCGGTGGCCGGCTGGGCGATCCGTTCCCGGATGGTTGCGCCGAAACTCGCCGCGCCCGCCACGGCGGTCCCGGTGGCGAGGGTCGAGCTGACCGGTCTCATCCCGACCGTCCCGATCGCGCCGCCGGTCGCTCCGCCCTCGCCGGAGCACGAGCCCGTGGGGCCGCGACTTGCGGTGACGGCCGGCATCGGCATCCTCGCCGGCGCCCTGGCCGCCCTCCTGGCGTGGGCCGCATCGGGCTCGCTGGGCCCGGGGAGGCTCGCCGAGGTCGGCCCCTCCGCAGGACCGGTGGCGCTCGCCGTGGGGCTCGAGGTGCTCGTCGGCGCCGCCATCCTGCTTCTCGGACCGCAGGCCAAGCCGAGGCAGCGGAAGGCCCGGCACGCCGGGAGGTGGCGGGTCCGCCGAGCTCGGAATGAAGACCGGATCCCTGTAGCCGGCGCGGTGCACGTCGGCCCGGACACCGCCGGGGAGGCCGGCATCCCGAGTCCCGGGGTGCATTCGACCGCCGGGATGCCATCGGGTGGCGGACTGCCCTCGAGCGCCGGAATGCCCTCGAGTGCCGGAATGCCCTCGAGCGCCGGAATGCCCTCGAGTGGCGCCGTGCCCTCGACTCGCGGCGCGCCATCGGGCGCGGAAGTGCCCCCTGCCGCCGATCCGACATCGACCACCGAAGCGCCTGCGCCGTCCGGTGGCGCGGCGACCGCCGACGAAACGCCCCCCGAGCCCCGCAGCGCGCGCAAGCCCCAGAGCGACGTCAACCCCTGGGCGCTGCTCAGCAAGTCCAAGGCCGCGAAGGGTCGCGGCGTCGGCGAGCCGGTCCCTGCCACGCCGGACGAGAAGGCGCCGGTAGACTGACGGCGTGCTCACGGTCGCCGTTCTCATCTCGGGCACGGGCTCCAATCTTCGGGCCCTCCTCGAGGCGGCGGCGGCTCCGGAGTTCCCCGCGCGCATCATCGTCGTCGGCGCCGACCGCGAGGCCGAAGGCCTCGCGCACGCCGAGGCCTTCGGCATCCCGTCCTTCCTCGTCCCGTGGCGGCAGTACACATCGCGCGATGAGTGGGGAGCCGAGCTCGGCGACCAGCTCGCCATCTGGAACCCCGACCTCATCGTGCTGAGCGGACTGATGCGGCTGCTGCCGGCATCCCTCGTCGCCCGCTTCGCTCCCCGCATCATCAACACCCACCCCGCGTACCTGCCCGAATTCCCCGGCGCGCACGGGGTGCGCGACGCCCTCGCCGCTTCCGTCACACAGACCGGTGCGAGCGTCATCGTCGTCGACGACGGCGTCGATTCCGGACCCGTGCTGGCCCAGGAGCGCATCCCGGTGCTGGCGGGCGATGACGAGCACACCCTGCACGAGCGCATCAAGCCGGTCGAGCGCCGGCTGCTGATCGAGGTGGTCCGTCGCGTCGCGACGGGCGAACTCGACCTCACTGCGGTCGCGCAGCGCCCCTGAGCCGCCGGCGCTCAGCCGCCGACATCCCCTTCCACCGATCACGACACCCGAGGAGCCCCGATGGTCGCCGCGAGCCACAACCCTTCCGAGTACCGCGACCGGGACCAGGTGCCTGTCCGGCGCGCCCTCGTCTCGGTGAGCGACAAGACGAACCTGCTTCGGCTCGCCGAAGCGCTCGCGGATGCCGGGGTCGAGATCGTCTCCACGGGTTCGACGGCAGCCCGCATCCGGGAAGCGGGCTTCCCGGTGACGGATGTGTCGACGATCACGGGCTTCCCGGAGTCGCTCGACGGCCGCGTGAAGACCCTGCACCCCAGCGTGCACGCCGGCCTGCTCGCCGATCTGCGACTCGAGGACCATGAGCGTCAGCTCGCCGAGCTCGACATCGCACCGTTCGAGCTGGTGGTCGTGAACCTCTACCCGTTCGTCGAGACCGTGGCGTCGGGAGCGGAGGGCGACGACGTGGTCGAGCAGATCGACATCGGCGGTCCGGCGATGGTGCGCGCATCCGCGAAGAACTACGCCAACGTTGCCATCATCGTCTCGCCCGAGACCTACCCCGCCGTGATCGAGTCGGTAGCCGCTGGCGGCACGACGCTCAGCCAGCGCCGCGAGTTCGCCGCCCGCGCCTTCGCACACACGGCGGCCTACGACGCCGCCGTCGCCGCCTGGTTCTCGGGCGAGGCCCTCGACGGTGAGGGGAACCTGCCGGCATCCCTCACCATCAAGGCCGAGCGCCTCGCGACGCTGCGCTATGGCGAGAACGCGCATCAGCGCGCCGCGATCTATACGCGACAGGGCGGCCACGGCATCGCGCAGGCGACGCAGCTGCAGGGCAAGGACATGAGCTACAACAACTACGTCGATGCGGATGCCGCGTTGCGCGCAGCGTTCGACATGGTGCTGCCTGCGGTCGCCATCATCAAGCACGCCAACCCGTGCGGCATCGCGGTGACGGCGCCGAACGCCCTCGACCCGATCGCGAGCGCGCATCTGCGCGCCCATGAGTGCGATCCCGTGTCGGCCTACGGCGGCGTCATCGCGGCGAACGGCACGGTCACGCTCAAGATGGCCGAGAATCTCAAGGACATCTTCACCGAGGTCATCGTGGCTCCCGACTTCGAGGACGCGGCGCTCGAGGTGTTCCGCACCAAGAAGAATCTGCGGCTGCTCAAGCTCCCCGCCGACTGGCAGCAGGAGCCCAAGGACGTGCGCCTCGTCTCGGGTGGCCTCCTGCTGCAGGACGCCGACCGGTTCCCGCAGGACATCGAGTCCGTCGCCACGAACTGGAAGCTCGTCTCGGGGGACGCCGTCGAGGGCGAGGCGCTGACGAACCTCATCTTCTCGTGGAAGGCCTGCCGCGCCGTCAAGTCGAACGCCATCGTGCTGGCGAAGGGCTCGGCCACCGTGGGAATCGGCATGGGACAGGTGAACCGTGTGGATTCCTGCCGCCTCGCGGTGGAACGCGCGGGCGATCGCGCGCGCGGGTCGGTGGCGGCATCCGATGCCTTCTTCCCCTTCGCCGACGGAGTCCAGGTGCTCCTCGACGGGGGGGTGACGGCCATCGTGCAGCCGGGCGGATCCGTGCGCGACGACGAGGTGATCGCTGCGGCCCGCGACGCGGGGGTGACCATGTACTTCACGGGCGAGCGCCACTTCTTCCACTGATTCCCCGCGCGCCGCACCACGTCTGCCGAGCGGACGCAATCTGCCGGTAACCCGGCCGGGTTGAGGCCATTTGCGTCCTCTCGGCAGACGTGTGCGCGGCACGTTGGGGCCTTGTGCCGAGGTATAAACCGGTTTAGTGTGCGACTAAACCGGTTTATCATCGGGAACAGCCGCCTGGCACAGACGCCAGGACGGCATCCGGTACGAGGACGTGTGGCATGGCGAAGCACTCGCGAACGACCATCGCCGATGTCGCGCGCCGCGCCGGCGTGAGCAAGGGAAGCGTCTCGTTCGCGCTGAACGACCGCCCGGGGGTCGCCCCCGAGACGCGCGCGCGCATCCTCGCGGCCGCCAAGGACCTCGGCTGGACGCCGAGCCTGCGGGCGCGGTCGCTCAGCGTCGGCAAGTCCTTCGCGTGCGGGCTCGTGATCGGACGCAGCCCCGACGTCATCGCCGCAGACCCCTTCTTCCACTCGCTCATCGCGGGCATCGAGGACGAATTCTCCACGGCGGGGCAGGTTCTCGTGCTCGCCGTGTCGAACCCCGGGCGTCACGAGTCCGTCACCTACCGGGGGCTCGCCGAGGACAAGCGCGTCGACGGCGTCATCCTCACCGACCTCCGAGCGGGCGATGATCGCATCGCGCTCGTGCGCGAGCTCGGGCTCGCGGCGGTGACCCTCGGGGTCGCGGATGTCGAGAGCCCCTACTCCTCGGTCTCGGTGGACGACAGCGCGGGGGTCCGCCTCGCCGTTGCCCACCTCGCCGACCTCGGTCATCGCCGGGTCGCGCACGTCGCAGGCCCCGACGCGATGCTGCACTCCAGTCGGCGCAAGCACGCCTTCGAACGAGCGGCGGCGGATGCCGGCATCCGAGCGCAGGTCGTGACGACGGACTTCAGCGCACGAGAGGGCGCGCTGGCGACCGAGGCGCTCCTGTCGGGAGAGCTGCGCCCGACCGCCATCGTGTACTCCAACGACCACATGGCCGTCGCCGGCCTGGGCGTCGCCGGAAGGCTCGGACTGAGCGTGCCGGACGACCTTTCCATCGTCGGCTTCGACGACACCGAACTGGGCTGCTACGTCCACCCCGCACTCACCAGCGTCGCAACGGATGCCCGCGAGTGGGGCGCCGTCGCAGCCCGCACACTGCTCGCCGCCGTCGGGGGCGACCCGCCGATGGACATCCAGCTCGCCGAACCCAGCCTCTCGGTGCGCGGGTCCACCGGCACCGCCCCGACCGAACTCCGCGGCATCCGCCGCACCTGAAAGGAACACATCATGAAGAGAAGAATCCTCGTGGCGGGAGCCGCCGTCGGCATGCTCGCCCTCAGCGCCTGCGGCAGCGGTGGCGGTGGCGACGGCGCGGCCGACACGGAAGGCACCGGCGACATCACGATCTGGTACTCGAACAACGAGGCCGAGATCGCGTGGGGTGAGCAGATGGTGGATGCCTGGAACGCCGACCACCCGGACGAGCAGATCAAGGCCCAGGAGATCCCGGCCGGCGCCTCCAGCGAGGAGTCCATCACCGCCGCCATCACCGCGGGCAACGCACCATGCCTGATCTTCAACACCTCGCCCGCGGCCGTGCCCGGATTCCAGAAGCAGGGCGGCCTGGTCAACCTCTCCGACTTCGAGGACGGCGACGACTACATCATGGAGCGCACCGGCGAGATCGCCGACCAGTATCGCTCCGAGGACGGGGACTTCTACCAGCTGCCGTGGAAGTCGAACCCCGTCATGATCTTCTACAACAAGGACATGTTCACCCAGGCGGGCCTCGACCCCGAGAACCCGCCGCTGGCGACGTACGACGAGTTCCTCGCGACAGCCCGCACGCTCGTCGAGGCCGACGTGGCGGACTACGCCATCAATCCGTCGCCGACGAGCGAGTTCTTCCAGCCGTGGTTCGACTTCTACCCGCTGTACGCCGCCCAGACAGGCGGCACGCTGCTCGTCGAGGATGGCAAGGCGACCTTCGACAACGAGGACGGGGCCGCCGTCGCGAACTTCTGGCGCACGCTCTACGACGAGCAGCTCTCTGGCAGGGAGCAGTACCAGGGCGACTCCTTCGCGGACGGCATCTCCGCCATGTCGATCGTCGGACCGTGGGCCATCGCCGTCTACGGCGACTCCGTGAACTGGGGAGCCGTACCGGTGCCGACCGAGTCCGGCACTGCCCCCGAGGAGACCCACACCTTCAGCGACGCCAAGAACATCGGGCTCTACACCGCGTGCGAGAACAAGGGCACCGCGTGGGAGGTGCTGAAGTTCGCGACCAGCGAGGAGCAGGACGGCATCTGGCTGGAGGAGACCGGGCAGATGCCGCTTCGGCAGAACCTGACCGAGACCTACCCGGACTACTTCGAGGCCAACCCCGCGTACCAGGTGTTCGGCGACCAGGCGTCGCGCACGGTCGAGGTGCCGAACGTGACCAACTCGATCGAGATCTGGCAGACGTTCCGTGACGGTTACTCCAGGGCCGTCATCTTCGGCGAGGACGAGGTGGACACGTTCCTGACCGACACCGCAGCCGAGATCGACGAGCTCGCGGCGGGGAACTGAGATGACCACCACCAGGCCCGACGCGGCCGGCCGAACGGGGCAAGGCCCCGGCCGGCCGGGCCGCGGGGCTGAATCGGCGGCCGCTCCCGCCTCGCGCCGGCGACGAGGACGCCTCCTAGGTGAGAACCCCCTCGGTGCTCTTCTGTCGGCGCCCTACGTCATCTTCGTCGCGGTTATCTTCGCCTACCCGATCGTCTTCGCGGTATGGATTTCGTTCCACGACTACTTCTTCGCGGCGCCCGGGGCACAGGTCGAGCGACCGTTCGTCGGCTTGGAGAACTACGTCACGGTGCTGCAGGATCCGGCGGTCTGGCAGTCCTTCCGCAACGTCGGCGTCTTCCTCATCATCAACGTTCCGCTCACGGTGATCCTGTCGCTGCTGCTCGCATCGGCGCTCAACAAGGTGGTGCACGCTCGTGCGTTCTTCCGGGTCAGTTACTACGTCCCGTTCGTGACCGCATCGGTCGCTGTCGTCGCGGTGTGGCTGTTCCTGTTCTCGAGCGGCGGCCTGGTCAACAACATCCTGGGCCCGCTTGCACCGCAGCCGTCGTGGCTGGTGAACTCCGTGCTCGCAATGCCGACGATCGCGCTCTTCGTCACGTGGAAGGGCCTCGGTTTCTACATTCTGCTCTACCTCTCGGCGTTGCAGAACGTGCAGAACGAGCTCTACGAGTCGGTCTCGATGGACGGCGGTGGCAAGCTCCGTCAGTTCTTCGCCGTGACGGTGCCCGGTGTTCGGCCCGCGACCTTCCTCGTGGTGCTGCTGGCCACCATCACGGGCGCGAACCTATTCACCGAGCCCTACCTGCTGACCGGCGGCGGCGGTCCCAACGGGGCGTCCACGTCGCCTGTGCTGCTGATGTACCAGAAGGGCATAGAACAGGGGAATCCCGGCATCGCCTCGGCGATCGGGGTCATCCTGATCATCCTGGTGCTGATCATCGCGGCCATCCAGCGCCGCCTCGTCGGGGGTGGGCAATCATGAAGCGTTTCCTCGGCGGGAAGGTAGCCCAGTACGTGGTGCTCAGCCTCGGCGCTCTCGTCTTCCTGTTCCCCTTCTACTACATGGTGATCGGCTCCTTCCAGGCGGTGCTCGATCCGACAGTCGCCGGCGCCTTCCCGAACCCCGCCAATTTGAGCGTCGAGAACTACGTCGCGATCAACGAGCGCATCAACCTGCTGCAGGGGCTGGTGAACTCCGGCATCTTCACGGGCGGAGTCCTGATCGGCACCGTCGTCTTCGGAGTGCTCGCCGGCTACGCGCTCGCCGTTCTGCACTGGAGGGGCCGGGGTACGGTCTTCGCTCTGGCGCTGCTGGTACAGGTTGTGCCGTTCCAGCTGATGATGATTCCGCTCTACGTGATGATCGCGCGCGACTTCGGCCTCGCAGACAGTTACCTCGGAATGATCGTTCCGTTCTTCATCAGCTCGACGGCGGTCGTGATCTTCCGGCAGTACTTTCTGCAGCTGCCGAGGGAGCTCTTCGACGCGGCGCGCATCGACGGCGCCGGCGACCTCCGGCTGCTGTGGAATGTCGCGCTGCCGCTGGTGCGGCCGGCTCTCTTGACGGTGGTGCTGCTGAGCTTCATCGGTCCGTGGAACGAGTTCCTCTGGCCGTTCCTGATCACGAAGGAGCAATCGATGCAGCCGCTGGCGGTATCGCTGGCGAACTTCATCTCGAACGTCGCGGCCTCCACCTCGAACCCGTTCGGCGCCATGATGGCCGGAGCGGTGGTGCTCGCCGTCCCGGCGATCGTGCTGTTCCTGTTCTCGCAGAAGTACTTCCTCTCGAACGATCTGGGTTCGGGGGTAAAGGGCTGATGACGGCGCAGACGGTTGCGATCCCGTACACGCTGACGCGGATCGGCGTGGTGATGTCACCGGCCGCCGGCGACCCTCTCGAGGCGGAAGGGGTGCTCAACCCCGGATCCGGGCGGGGGCCCGACGGTGAGCTGTACCTGCTGCCCCGCATGGTCGCCGAGGGCAACGTATCCCGCATCGGCCTCGCCCGCGTGCTCGTGGAAAACGGCGTGCCGGTCGGGGTGGAGCGCCAGGGCGTGGTGCTCGCGCCCGACCGAGGGTGGGAGCGAGGCGTCGGCAACGCGGGTGTGGAGGACCCCCGTATCACCTGGATCGAGCGGCTGGGCCTCCACGTGATGACGTACGTCGCGTACGGCCCGCTCGGCCCGAGGACCGCGATCGCAGTGTCCACTGACCTGCGCGAGTGGCGTCGGCTCGGGCCCGTGCTGTTCCGCTACGACGACGCGCTCGATATGGACCTCAACCTGTTCCACAATAAAGACACCGTCTTCTTCCCTGAGCCTGTGACAGCCCCCGACGGCACGGAATCCCTCGCGGTGCTGCATCGGCCGATGTGGAACCTCGATGAGACCAAGCTCGGCCAGGGCGTGCGGGTCCCCGCCGGGACGGTCGATGAGCGGCAGTCCATCTGGATCAGCTATGTGCCGCTCGCCGATGTGCTCGACGACATCTCGGAGCTGACGCTGTGGGGTCAGCACCGCTTCCTCGCGGGGCCGGCGTATCCATTCGAGCAGCTCAAGATCGGCGGAGGTCCCGCGCCCCTTCGGGTGCCGGAGGGGTGGCTCGTGCTCCATCACGGTGTCACGGGTGAGATCATCAACGCATTCGAGCACCAGCCGAACGTCAACTACGCGGCAGGCGCGCTCCTGCTCGATGCCGACGACCCGAGCCGCGTGATCGCCCGCACGGCAGAGCCGCTGCTCGCGCCCGAAACGGCGGAGGAGCGCGGCGGCATCGTGCCGAACGTCGTATTCCCGACCGCGATCGAGCGCATCGACGACACCCTGTTCGTCTTCTATGGGATGGCCGATTCCCAGATCGGCGTTGCGCGACTCGACCGCGTCGGCGGCTGAGGCAACCGGGGGGCACCATTCCGGAACCACACCCAGCGGCATCCACCCTGAACATCTCTCGTCACACACAACCTCGCCGACGACCGATCCATGCACCACCGATTCGTACGCGAAGGACCACCATGTACACGCACACACGACGAGGCGCGCGTCTCGTCGCCCTGACGACGGCGCTGACGCTGTCGGTCGGGACGGCGATCGCGATGCCTCTCGCGGCGTCGGCCGCACCGCCAGCGACGCACGCCTCATCCGCCGCAGATCTTGCAGCGCCCCTCACCAACCTCTCCCACCTCGACTTCCTGCTCGACGAGGCGACGCCGCCCGCCGACGTGGAGGGACACACGACCTACCGCCTCGCGGAAGAGCCGACTCTCGTTCTGCCTTGGACCTACGCCGACGCCCGGGACGGCGGCACCTTCGAGCGCGTCGGCGGCGGGCCCTTCGTTCCGGAAACGGGCTACTGGGTTCAAGGTGCGTACAACGCCGACGACGTCGCCCGTGCGGCGGTGGTCTACCTCAGGCACTGGCGTCTGACCGGATCGGAGTCCAGCCGCACGTCGGCCTACGAGCTGCTCCGCTCGCTGACCTACCTGCAGACGGCCGAGGGGCCGAACGCCGGCAACGTCGTGCTCTGGATGCAGCCCGATGGGACACTCAACCCCTCGCCGGAGATCGTAGAGCTTCCCGACCCATCCGATTCCGGCCCCAGCTACTGGCTCGCACGCACGATCTGGGCGCTCGGCGAGGGCTATGCGGCCTTCCAGGAGGACGATCCCTACTTCGCCGGGTTCCTCGAGGAGCGTTTGGCGCTCTCCGTCGACGCCCTCAACCGCCAGGTGCTCGTCAAGTACGGGCAGTGGGCGGAGTCGGACGGCAAGAAGGTGCCGACGTGGCTGATCGTGAACGGCGCGGATGCCTCGGCCGAGGCCGTGCTGGGGCTCGCCGCTCGCGTCAAGGCGCAGCCGGCGGACACAACCGCGGCGACGGCGCTTCGGCAGCTGGCCGAGGGGATCGCGGCGATGTCGGACGGCAACGCCCGGCAGTGGCCGTACGGCGCCATCCTGCCGTGGGCCGAGTCCCGGTCGATCTGGCACGCGTGGGGCTCCCAGATGCCGGCGGCGCTCGCCGAGGCATCCATGGCCCTCGCTGACCCGTCGCTCGCCGCCGCTGCCGTCAAGGACTCGGCGGTGTTCACGCCCACGCTCCTGACAGCGGGCGGACCGGACAACGGATGGAACCCGACCCCGACCGATCAGGTGCAGATCGCCTACGGCGTGGACTCGCGCGTGCAGTCCCTGCTCTCGGTCGCCGACGCGACGGGATCCCGCGGATTCGCCGACCTGGCCGCGATGCAGGCGGCGTGGTTCTTCGGTGCCAATCGGGCCGACGTGCAGATGTACGACCCTGCGACGGGTGTGGGCTACGACGGTCTCGAGCCGAACGGCAACGTGAACCGGAACAGCGGTGCGGAGAGCACGATCCACGCGCTCCTCACGATGATCGCGCTCGATGCCCGCCCCGAGCTTGCAGCCCGGGCGGCATCCGTCACGAGCGTCGACGAGATCGCGGGTCTGCGGTCGGTGCAGGCGGAATCCGCCGTCGCCACCGACGGCACGATCTTCACGCCGGAGGAGTCCTGGACAGGGGAGTCGAGCTGGGCGGGCGACGCGCTCACCCTCGGGCGCGGACAGTCCGCGACCTTCGACATCGGCACGGATGACATCCGGCGCTGGGTCGAGCCCGTCGTGTGGTCGGAAGAGGGCGAAGCGGGCGTCTCGACATGGCGCGCGGGTCGGCTGCCGACGGGCGTGCTGGTGGACAGGGGACCCGCGCAGGGCATCTCGCCGACGCCCGGTGTGCTGCTGCCGCGCTCGCTGCAGCTGCCCGTGCTCGGTGACCGCTCGCGGCTGACCGTCGACGTTCTCCGGGGCGAGCTGACCCTCGACGCGCTTCTGGTGCGGCCCGTGCTCTCGCGGCTCGAACTGAGCGGCGACGGCGGGGTCTCGCACCTCGTGCATTCGATCGCGAAGGTTCCGCAGCCCGCGATCGTCGGCGCATCCGGTGTGGCGACGACGGCGTACGTCTACGACTCCACCGGTGCGCTGGTGCACGAGCAGAGCGGCACGGGAACGTACTCGGTGACGCTGCCCCCGTCGGGCTTCGTGATCGTGCTTGGCTGACCGGGTCTCGCGCGCCCCGGCCCCGCGAGGGGACGCAACCTGCGCCTTGGGGACTCGAGTTCCCGCGGGTTGCGTCCTTTCGGGCTGGTCTGACCTCGCAAACCTCCCCCGGCGAGGGGTCGCAATCTGCGGCTAGGGGACTCGAGTGCCCGCAGGTTGCGTCCTTTCGGGCCGCCCTCACCCCGCGACGCTGTCCGCGCGAGGGGACGCAACCTGCGCCTTGGGGACTCGAGTTCCCGCGGGTTGCGTCCTTTCGGGCTGGTCTGACCTCGCGACCCTGGTCCCCTCCGGGAGGTGGGGAGCGGGTGACGAGGCGGATGCCGCGGCACCGCGGTGTCCGTTTTCCGCTAGAGGATGCCTGGAGGGCGTGTCAGGCTGGGGTCATGAGCCTCCCCGCCACCCGCCCGTCCATGACGTTCGATGAGCGCTACCGCGTCATCGAATCGCGCGACGTGCGCTTCGACGGGCAATTCGTCACGGCGGTCCGCACGACCGGCATCTACTGCCGCCCGAGCTGTCCGGCCAGAACCCCGAAGCCCGCGAACGTGTCGTTCTTCGCGACTTCGGCGGCCGCGCACGAGGCCGGGTACCGCGCGTGCAAACGCTGCCTCCCCGAGGCCGCGCCCGGATCACCGCACTGGAACCTTCGGGGCGACGTCACCGCGAGGGCCATGCGCCTGATCGCCGACGGTGTGATCGAGCGAGAGGGGGTCCCGGGTCTCGCGGCCCGCCTCGGCTATTCGCCCCGGCACCTCACCCGCCTGCTCACCGCCGAACTCGGCGCGGGGCCGCTCGCCCTCAGCCGGGCGCACCGCGCGCACACGGCACGCATGCTGCTGGTCGGCACTGACCTGCCGGCCGCCGATGTCGCGTTCTCCGCCGGGTTCTCCAGCATCCGGCAGTTCAACGACACGGTCAGCGAAGTGTTCGGGATGCCGCCGCTGCAGCTGCGCGCCCGCCGCCGCGGCATCCACCCCGCTTCGAGCGCGCCGGGAACGATCGAACTCGCCCTTCCCTATCGGGGACCGCTGGATGCCGCCGGGCTCTTCGCCTGGATGTCTGCTCGCGCCCTCCCCGGCATGGAGGCGGGCGACGCGCGATCGTTCGCGCGCACACTGCGGCTGCCCGGCGGGGCCGCGTCGCTGCGGCTGACTCTCGACGACTCCGGGCGTGTCCGCCTGCAGGCGCGCCTCGCCACCCTCAGCGACCTGCCGATGGCCGTGGCGCGGGCGCGGCGCCTCTTCGATCTGGATGCCGATCCGCTCGCCGTGGACGGCGCGCTGGCCCGCCACGGCGAACTCGCCCCCCTCGTCGAGGCGGTTCCGGGCATCCGCGTTCCGGGCGCCGCCGATCCGCACGAGATGCTCATCCGGGCGATGATCGGCCAGCAGATCTCCGTGGCGGCGGCGCGCACGCACTTGACGCAGCTCGTCGACGCCCTCGGCGAGCGGCTGTCCGTGCCGGACGGCGGCGGCGCCGGCGCTGCGGGTGCTTCCCCGGCGCTCGACCGCCTGTTCCCCACCATGGCCGCCATCGCCGAGCAGGGGCCGGAGGTGCTGCGCGGCCCGGCCGCGCGGGTCCGTGCCATCACCGGCGTCGCGGACGCCCTCGCCACCGGGCGCCTGTCGCTGGGAACCGGAGACGACTGGGCCGAGCAGCGCGCGGCGCTCCTCGCCATGCCGGGAATCGGGCCCTGGACGGCCGACTATGTGCGCATGCGCGTGACCGGCGATCCGGATGTCTTCCTGCCGGGCGACATCGCGGTGCGCACCGGAGCAGCCCGCGTCGGGCTGCCGGCGGATGCCGCATCCCTGACCGCGTGGTCCACCCGCGTCGCGCCCTGGCGCAGCTACCTCACCGCGCACCTGTGGCGCGCACTCGCATCCATCCCCTCCAAGGAGCTCTCATGACCACCGGCCTGATCCAGACGATCGACACCCCTGACGGCGCCTTCACGATCGTCGCGGACTCGGACGGGCGCGTACTCGCCTCCGGGTGGACCGATGACCGCGACCGCGCACTTGCCCGCATCCACGGCTCGCTGCGGCCCCAGTCGCTGGCGCCCGCGTCGCTGACCGCCGCCGACGCTGCCGCGTCGTACTACGCCGGCGATGTCACCGGCATCGACGAGGTGACGGTGCGGCAGGTCGGCACCGAGATGCAGCTCACCGGCTGGCAGGCGCTGCGGCGCATCGATCCGGGGGAGCCGCTGAGCTACACCGCCTTCGCAGCCGCCCTGGGTTCCCCACGGGCGGTGCGGGCCGCGGCATCCATCTGTGCGCGCAACGCGCCCGCGCTGTTCGTTCCCTGCCACCGGGTGCTGCGCGGCGACGGCTCGCTCGGCGGTTTCGCGTGGGGCGTCGAGGTCAAGCGGTCGCTCCTGGACCGCGAGGCGAGGGTCGCGTAGGGACGCGGCGCCCCCGCCGGCCGGCTAGGCGGAAGGTCGCGCCAGGGGCCCGCCGTCCAGGCCCTCCAGCAGCTCGCGCAGCGAGTCGAAGACGCTGATCGCGCCGGCGTCGGTCAGCTCCTCCGGCGAGAAGCCACCGGTGCGGACGGCGATCGTCGGAACGTCGAGCTTCTTCGCGGCGATCACGTCCCACGTGGAGTCTCCGATCATCACGCCGGAGGCGCCGGCGACTTTCTGGAGCGCCGTCTGCACCAGATCCGGTTCTGGTTTGCTGGCTTCGACGTCGTCCGACGTGGTCCACGCGTCGGCGACCTCTCCGCCCCCGATGAGGTCGAGGAAGTGCTCGACGTGCTGCTTCTTCCCCGAACTCGCCAGCACCAGGTGGAAGCCGCGGCGCTTCACTTCGACGAGCAAATCCCGCGCGCCGTCGAAGGGCCGGACCTCGTCGATCATCGCATCGAACTCCTCTTCCCACGCGTCGCGCAGCTCCTCTCCGTGCCGCTCCTCGGCGTCCTGTCCGGCGATCTCCGGCACGAGCTGATCGCCCCCCATGCCGATGGCCCGATGGATCCGCCAGATCGGGGGCGTCATGTCGAAGCGCCGGAATGCTCGGTACCACGCCAGGGCGTGCTGGTAGTTGGTGTCGACGAGCGTGCCGTCGACGTCGAAGATCGCGGTGTCGGCCATGGGGTCGTTCTCCGTCCTCGGCTGAGTTGAATCGACGAGCTGTCGACGAGAGCGTCGCAGGCCGGCCGGCTCGGCGCACGTGGGTGGCGGCGGAGGGCGCCCATGCGGTAAGGGGCGGCTGCGCGTGCGGACTTTCGGCGGGTTCCCTATGCCGAGCGAGCGAGCATCGCCCCCACCTTTTCGAGGACCGACTCGTCTCCGGCGTAGATCCCCTCCTGGCGTGGCCAGTGGGCGACCACATCCGTGAAGCCCAGCGACGCGGCCCGGCCGACGGCATCCTCGTACGCGTCGAAGCTCGAGAGCGAGTAGTCGGACTCGATGTCGAGCGAGACGACCCTGGCGATGTCGTCGGCACGCCCGGATGCCGCGTACTCGTCGTCGAAGCGCCGTGCGAGCACGGCGAGCTCCGACCACCACTGCGCACGGTCGTCCTCGCTGCCGCCGGTCGTCACCCACCCGTCCCCCTTGTGCGCGGCGTACCGGATGGTCTTCGGCCCGTTTCCGGCGATCAGAAGCGGAACGCGGGGCCGGTGGGTGGGCGCGCCCACCATGCGCGCGTGCTCGGCGGTGTACCAGTCCCCGTCGAAAGAGATGCCGCCGGATCCGGGCTCCTCGAACCGAAGGAGGACATCCAAGGCATCGACGAACTCGACGAAACGCGCATGGCGCTCTCGAGGCGTCAGCTCCGGCTGGCCGAGGACATGAGCGTCGAACCCGGTGCCCCCTGACCTGACCCCCACGAGCAGGCGGCCGCTCGCGATGTCGTCCAGGGTCGCCAGTTCCTTGGCGAAGGGAACCGGATGACGGAAGTTGGGACTCGCGACGAACAGGCCGAGGCCGATGCGCTCCGTCACCGTCGCCGCCGCCGTGAGCGACGGAATCGTGGCATGCCACCGCTGGTCGGCGAGGCTCCGCCACGACAGGTGGTCGTATGACCACGCGTGGTCGAACCCGTACTCCTCCGCCTTGCGCCAGCGCCGCGCCGCCGCCGGCCAGTCCTCTTGGGGCAGGATGACGATTCCGTGTCTCACACCCACACGCTACGCCGACCGCCGGCCGTCACCTTCATGAACCATCCCGAGAACGCGACCGGGCGAAATGTTCGGCTTGCATTCAGCGGCCTCTCAGGAATACGCTGGAGGGCTGTCGCGCCGCCCGGCGCTCCCACCCAGCCCAAGGAGGATGCCATGCACTCGATCGCCGTCGCTCTCACGCCGGTCGCGTTCGTCCTCCGCGGGGCACCCGGGGTCCTCGGCCACCGAGGCTGAGTCGCTCGGCCTGATCGGCTGACGAAGGCGGCATACAGCCGCCGCCCCCTGCGTTCCACCGGAAGACGCACCTCCGGTCGCTGTCGCCTGCGCGCGCCCGCCTCCCTCTTGAAACGTCCCATTCGGCATCCACCACAAGACGTCACCCCACAAGGATCATGACCACCACCGCAGCACCACCTCCATCGTCCGCCCCACCCACGCCCGCCAAGCAGCGGCTGTCGACGGCGCAGGCTCTCGCGCGCCTGCTGCCGTTCATCAAGCCCGTCATGCCGCGTCTCATCATGGGATTCGTCAGCGCGCTCCTCGCCGCACTGGTGGCGCTGCTCATGCCCCTGGTGCTCGGAGCCGTCGTCGCCGGACCGGTCGCGTCCGGTGAGTGGGGCGCCATCGCGTGGGGCGCGGTCGCGATCCTCGCGATCGGCCTCGCAGAGGCGGGCCTCGTCTGGGTGCGTCGCTGGTTCGTCCTGGGCCCCGCCACGAAGGTGGAGTACGACCTGCGCACCCAGTTCTACGCGCGCCTGCAGAACCTGCCGGTCGCCTTCCACGACCGGTGGCAGTCCGGGCAGCTGCTCAGCCGCATGATGCAGGACATCAGCATGATCCGCCGCTGGCTCGCATTCGGCCTCGTGCTCCTGGTCGTCAACCTGATCACGATCGTCGTGGGCACCGTCATCCTGTTCCGCTGGCACTGGCTGCTCGCCGTGATCTTCATCGTCACGGCGGTGCCGCTCTGGGTGCAGGGCTACCTGTTCGAGAAGCGGTATGGGGCGCTCACCCGGCAGAGCCAGGATCAGGCAGGCGACCTCGCGACGGCCGTGGAGGAGAGCGTGCACGGCATCCGAGTGCTGAAGGCCTTCGGACGCGGCAAGCACGCGCTGCGCAACTTCGCGCGCCGCGCCGAGCACCTGCGCGAGACCGAGCTCGACAAGGCGCGCGCGATCGGCGTGGTCTGGTTCTGGCTCGTGCTGATGCCGGACGTCGCCTTCGCGCTGTGCCTCGCATCGGGCATCTGGCTGATCTCGGTCGGCACCATCACGGTCCCCGAGCTCTTCGCGTTCTTCGCGATGGCGACGGTGCTGCGCTGGCCGATCGAGTCGATCGGATTCCTGTTCTCGTTCCTGCTCGACGCGCGAACGGCCACCGACCGCATCTTCGAGGTGTTCGACGAGACGAACACCATCACGGACCCCGAGAACCCCCGCACGATCGCCCATGCCCGCGGCGAGCTCGTGTTCGAGGACGTGCACTTCCGGTACCAGGACGCCGGACCCAGCGAACGTGATCTGCTCGACGGCATCGATCTGGTGGTGCGACCGGGCGAGACGATGGCGCTGGTCGGTCTCACTGGTTGCGGGAAGACCACGCTGACGACCCTGCCCACGCGGCTGTACGACGTGACGGGCGGCCGGGTGCTGCTCGATGGTGTGGACGTGCGGGACCTGAAGCTCTCCGAGCTCCGCCGGCACATCGCGATGGCGTTCGAGGATGCGACGCTCTTCTCCTCGACCGTGCGACAGAACGTGCTGCTCGGACGCGCGGATCTCGACATCCGCAGCCCGGAGGCCGAGCTCGTGCTGCGCGAGGCGCTGGACATCGCGCAGGCGGGCTTCGTCGACGATCTGCCGGATGGCGCCGAGACGATGATCGGCGAGGAGGGCATGAGCCTCTCCGGTGGTCAGCGTCAGCGTCTCGCGCTCGCGCGGGCCGTGGCGGCGAAGCCGTCGGTGCTCGTTCTGGATGACCCTCTGTCGGCCCTGGATGTCGACACGGAGGCCCTCGTCGAGGAGGCGCTGCGCCGCATCCTGGCCGACACGACCGCGCTGGTCGTCGCGCACCGCCCCTCGACGGTGGCTCTCGCCGACCGCGTCGCCCTGATGGAGGACGGCCGCATCACCGCGGTCGGAACCCACTCCGAGCTGCTCCGCAGCAGCGACCACTACCGACACGTGATCTCGAGCCTCGAGGTCGAGGATGCCCGCATGCGGGACAGGGAGGTGAACCTGTGAGCGCCACAGTCACCGGTACCGGCGGCGAAGACCGCTCGGACTACACGCGCGATGAGAGCAGGTCCATCCGCGCCAGATCGCTGCGGCTGCTCGGCACGCTCGTGCACCCCCTGCGCTGGCAGGTGGTGCTCGCGGCGGTCGTGCTCGTGGTCTCGACGGCCCTCCGGGTCGCCGGCCCCGCCCTGATCGCCTACGGCATCGACCAGGCGCTGCCTGCCGTGCTCGATGAGAACGACTGGATGCCGACGATCCTCGTCGTCGTGGTTTACCTGGTCGCCGCTATCGGCGGCGCCGTCCTCATCGGCTGGTACGTCGTCGTGGCGGCGCGTCTCACCCAGGCCGTCATGATCGACCTGCGCAAGCGGATCTTCCTGCACACGCAGAGGCTCAGCCTCGAGTTCCACGAGTCGTACACGTCGGGCCGCATCATCTCGCGCCAGACGAGCGACCTCGACTCGATCCGCGAGCTGCTCGACGGCGGGCTCAACGAACTGGTGTCGGGTGTGCTCTACGGCACGTTCACGCTCATCGCGCTGATGCTGCTGGACTGGCAGTCCGGCGTCATCCTCGCCGTCGCGGGTCTCCCGCTCTATCTGCTGATGCGCTGGTTCTACACCCGCTCTCAGGTCGTGTACCGCGAGTCGCGCGTGATCAGCGCGAAGGTGATCGTGCAGTTCGTCGAGACGATGACCGGCATCCGCGCCGTGAAGGCGTTCCGCAAGGAACCCCGCAACGACGAGGAGTTCGGTCGCGTGGCCGGCGACTACCGCGACGTCAACATGCGCTCGATCAAGCTCTACGGAACGTTCGAGCCGGGCCTGATGGCGGTGTCGGCGCTGTCGCTGGCCGCGGTGGTGCTGTGGGGCGGCATCCGCGTGTCGACGGGTGCGATCGAGGTCGGCATCCTGCTCGCCGCCGTGCTGTACGTGCGCAACTTCTTCTCGCCGCTGCAGGAGGTGGCGTTCTTCTTGAACTCCTACCAGTCCGCGACGGCGGCGCTGGAGAAGGTGTCCGGCGTGCTCGAGGAGCAGCCGACCGTGCCCGATCCGACCGAACCCGTGGACCTCTGGGAGGCCAGGGGCGCCGTGCGGTTCGAGGACGTGACGTTCGGCTACGGGCGGAACCGCGTCGTGCTGCCGGACTTCTCGCTCGACATCCCCGCCGGGCAGACCGTGGCGCTCGTGGGAACGACGGGGGCGGGCAAGTCGACGCTGGCCAAGCTCATCTCGCGGTTCTACGACCCGACCCGCGGTCGGGTCACCCTGGACGGCATCGATCTGCGGCAGCTGCACCCGAAGGACCTGCGCAGGGCGATCGTCATGGTCACCCAGGAGGCCTACCTGTTCAGCGGCACGGTGGCCGACAACATCGCGCTCGGAAAGCCCGACGCGTCGATGGACGAGATCCGCGCCGCCGCCCGCGCGGTCGGGGCCGACGGGTTCATCGAGGCGCTGCCGGATGGCTACGGCACCGACGTCAACAAGCGAGGCGGTCGAGTCTCGGCGGGTCAGCGTCAGCTGATCTCGTTCGCGCGCGCCTTCCTCGCCGACCCCGCGGTGCTGATCCTCGACGAGGCGACGGCGTCGCTCGACATCCCGTCGGAGCGTCTCATCCAGGACGCCCTGCAGACGCTGCTGGCCGACCGCACGGCGATCATCATCGCGCACCGGCTCTCGACGGTCTCGATCGCGGACCGCGTGCTCGTGATGGAGCACGGCCGCATCATCGAGGACGACCGCCCGGAGGAGCTGATCGGCGGCTCGGGCAAGTTCGCGCAGCTCCACGCCGCGTGGCGGGAGTCGCTGGTCTAGCCGGCGGGTTCCCGTGCACGAACTTCGGAGAATGTCGCTGAGCTCGGACGATCAGTCCCTGACGGTCCGCGGTCCGCGACATCCTCCGAAGTTCATGCGGCGGCTGAGGCACCGCTCAGAGGCTGCGGCCTCATCCGCGGCCGCGGGGCCGATGCCACGGTGACGAACAGCCTTGCGAGTGTGCCGCGCCGCTAGGCGGCGTGGTGCGCGCCGGCGGCCAGTGCGCGTGCGAGGGTGCGTTCGACGTCCCGCCCGTCATCCACCACCTGGGCGTAGCTGAAGCGCAATACGACGTAGCCGCGAAGCATCAGTTCGGCGTCATGCTCCAGATCGCGCCGCCGGTCGGCGGGCTTGGAGTGATATTCGAACCCATCGACCTGCACGACGAGCCGATCTCCGATCAGAACATCCACAGGGCGCCCCGCCAGAACCACCTGCTGCCGCATGCGCAGCCCCCATCGGCTGAGACGGGTCACGAAGATCGTCTCCAAGCCGGAATCGGACAGTCCGGTCACCGATAGAGCGCACTCGCGTGCGGCGACCGTGGTCCACTGGATGCGCCGCAATGCGTCCGGCGAGAGCCCTTCCTTCCGGCTCGCGGATTCCCACAGGACCCTCGCGCTTTCCCGCGGCAGGCACCCGGCGATGTGGGCGAGCACATCCTCGATCGATGCGCACAAGGAAGTCCGCGACGCCGGTGCCAGCGGGACGCTCCAATGCACCACAGCCGACGTAGGTGGTGACGCCGCGTGGGGATGACGATGCACGTGGATGCCGGGGTCCACGCCCTCCGGCATCCACCAGCCGCGCCGCGACGCCACGGACACACAGGACAGCCGCCCGCCCGCGTCGGCTGCGGCTACGTGGTCGTCGCCTGCGCCGGCGGTCGCGAACCACGACCGCCGGATCAGTCGTGCGTCTCCGTCGTGCACCGCCGCGCGCATTGCGCGTGGGGTGAACCCCGCATCGCGGAGGTCGTGCCGATGGACGATCCCGCCCCGGGCGGCGATGAAGGCGAGGACAGACATCCTTCGATCGTGCCCGCCGCTGTCCAGGTCCTGTCGAACGCACGCAGAAACGGGGGAAACCCACCTGCACGCCGTGGCTGTGCAGGAGCGGCCGAGACGTCATCCGAGGCACCAACTTCGGAGAGGTCGCCGCGCCTCGGCCTTTCGCGCGGAGATCGTCCGAGATCCGTGACATCCCCCGAACCTCGTGCGCCACGCTCATCGACTCATGCGCTCGCGGACGCCCAGGCAGCACGCGCGCCAGCGGTATCGATACCCCCAGGGGCATGAGCACGCGCCAGCGGCGTCAGCACGCGCCGGGGCACTCAACGGCCGGCGGCAGCACACGCACCGGCGCCATCAGCACCCGTCTGCGGCATTGACACGCGCCGGCGGCATCAACTTCGGAGAGGATGCCTCGCCTCGGCCTTTCCGGCGGAAATCGTCCGAGATCCGTGACATCTTCCGAAGATCGTTCACCCCGAGGCATCGTCGCCGAGAGCCAGGCGAAGGGCTCGGCGGGCCGCCGGGGGGCGGAGAGAGGGCGGCGGGGTCTCGATGGGGGAGGGGAGTTCGGGGCCCCGCCGCCGGCCTGGAGAAGACTAACCGGACGCACATCCTTATTCAAGGCGAAGTACGTACGTTCGATCTTACAGCCGGAGATCGCTTACAGCCGGAGTTCGGCGATGACCTCTCCGTACTCGGTCTCGCCGACAGGGACGAAGCCCATGCGGAGGAAGAAGGCCTCCGGACCTTCGGCCCCGGCCTCGTAGATGACGTTGACGTGGTCGAAGCCCAACTCGCGGGCACGCTCGAGCATGCCCTCGACGGCGAAGCGCCCCACGCCGCGACCCTGGTCGTCGGCATCCACGTTGATGCGCCACAGAACGGACTTGAAGTGGTCCTCCGGCGCATCCGGATCGAAGTTCGCGCTGACGAAGCCGACGACCTCATTGCGGTCCAGTACGACCCGCTGCCAGCTCGTCTGCGGGTTCGCGACGGTGGCCGCGACTCCGTATGAAACCGGCGCGAGAAACTGCTCCTGCCCAGGCTTGAGCGAGAGGTTGTTCACCGCCACGATGGTGGCGGCGGAAAGTTCGACCAGTCGAAGCTCAGCCATAGCGAACAGGCTAGCCGGTATCGCCACCGGAGCGTCAAACACGTAATATCGACGACTCGCGGTCCCACGCGGGTGCCCCGCGAATTGTCTTGATGTCAAGATACTTTTCCTCGTGCGATAGTCTGAAAGAACCACCCGAACGGAGACGACACCGGTGACTGATTCGACCATCATCTACACCCACACCGACGAGGCTCCGGCTCTGGCCACCGCGTCGTTCCTGCCGATCGTGCAGGCGATCACCGGCCAGGCGGGTGTGCACATCGAGACGCGCGACATCTCCCTGGGCGGCCGCATCCTGTCGGCGTTTCCGCAGAAGCTGACGCCGGAGCAGCAGGTCGGCGACGCGCTGGCCGAGCTCGGAGGGCTCGCGACGCTGCCCGAGGCGAACATCATCAAGCTGCCGAACATCTCCGCGTCCATCCCCCAGCTCAAGGGCGCCATCGCCGAGCTGCAGGCGGCCGGCTACGACATCCCCGACTATCCGGATGAGGCCGAGTCGCTCGAGGACAAGGACATCCGCGCGCGGTACGACCGCATCAAGGGCTCCGCGGTCAATCCGGTGCTGCGCGAGGGCAACAGCGACCGCCGCGCCCCGCTGTCGGTCAAGAACTACGCCCGCAAGCACCCGCACCGCAACAAGCCGTTCGCCGATGGGTCCAAGACCCACGTCGCGACGATGGGTCACGACGACTTCCGCTCCAACGAGAAGACCTTCGTCTCCTCGGGCGACGACGTCCTGACGATTCAGCACGTCTCCGCAGACGGCACCGTCACGCCCCTGAAGACCGGCCTGAAGGTGCTGCCCGGCGAGATCGTCGACGGCACCTTCCTCTCCGCCGCCGCCCTCGACGAGTTCCTGGCCGCGACGCTCCGCCAGGCGGCCGACAGCGACCTGCTCTACTCGGTGCACCTGAAGGCGACGATGATGAAGGTCAGCGACCCGATCATCTTCGGGCACGTCGTCAAGGCGTACTTCGCCGACGTCTTCGAGAACTACGGCGGCAGGATCGCCGAAGCCGGGCTCACCCCCAACGACGGGCTCGGCGCCATCCTGGCCGGTCTGCCATCGGTCGAGGGCGGCGCCGAGATCGCCGACGCCATCACGGCGGACCTCGCTCGCGGTCCCCGCCTGTCGTACACCAACTCCGACAAGGGCCTCACCAACCTCCACGTTCCCTCCGACGTGATCGTGGATGCCTCGATGCCCGCCCTCATCCGCAACGGCGGCAAGCTCTGGGGCGTCGACGGCGGCGAGGATGACACGCTCGCCGTCATCCCGGACTCCTCCTATGCCGGCGTGTTCCAGACGGTCATCGACGACGTGAAGGCCCACGGCCCGCTCGATCCGGCGACCATCGGATCGGTGCCGAACGTCGGTCTGATGGCGCAGGCCGCCGAGGAGTACGGCAGCCACGACAAGACGTTCGAGATCGCGGCTCCCGGCGTCGTGCAGGTGCTCGACGCCTCCGGCGACGTGCTCCTCGAGCACGACGTGCAGTCGGGCGACATCTGGCGCGCCACGCAGACGAAGGACATCGCCATCCGCGACTGGGTGAAGCTCGCGGTCACGCGTGCCCGCGCGAGCGGCGCCCCGGCCGTCTTCTGGCTCGATGAGGATCGGTCGCACGATGCGGCGCTGATCGCGAAGGTGAAGACCTACCTCGCCGAGCACGACACGGAGGGGCTGACGATCGAGATCCTCGCTCCCGCCGCGGCGACCCAGTACTCGCTCGACCGGCTGCGCAAGGGCGAGGACACCATCTCGGTGACCGGCAACGTGCTGCGCGACTACAACACCGACCTCTTCCCGATCCTCGAGGTCGGCACGAGCGCCAAGATGCTCTCCATCGTTCCGCTGCTGTCCGGCGGTGGCCTGTTCGAGACCGGCGCCGGCGGATCGGCTCCCAAGCACGTGCAGCAGCTGGTGGCCGAGAACTACCTGCGCTGGGACTCGCTCGGCGAGTTCTTCGCGCTCGCGGCCTCGCTCGAGCACCTCGCGAACTTCACCGGCAATGTGAAGGCGCAGGTGCTGGCCGACACCCTGGACGCCGCCACCGGCACGTTCCTCGAGAACGACAAGTCCCCCGGGCGTGCCCTCGGAACGATCGACAACCGCGGCAGCCACTTCTACCTCGCCCTGTACTGGACGCAGGAGCTGGCCTCGCAGCAGGCCGACCCGGAGCTCGCGGCAGCGTTTGCCCCGGTCGCCGAGAGTCTCGCGTCCAACGAGGAGGCGATCGTCGGCGAACTGGTCGCGGTGCAGGGCTCGCCGGCCCAGATCGGCGGCTACTACCGCCCCGACGAGCAGCTTGTCGAGGCGGTCATGCGCCCGTCGAAGACCCTGAACGAGATCATCGACAACCTCGGCTGACAACCTCGGCTGTCCGCACACACGACGAGGGCGGATGCCGCGGCATCCGCCCTCGTCGTGTATGCGTCAGCCCTGCGCCACCGACACGCGCGCCAGCAGGGCGTGCGCGGGTGCGAGCGACGGCAGCGCGGCCGTGCCGTCGAGGCCCGTGCCGCGTGGCGACTCGAGGTGCACGCCCGGCACGGACTCGTGCAGCAGTTCGGCGAAGCGGTCGCGGATGATCGTCGACGAGAAGATGCCGCCGATGGCGCACACGGCGCGGTCTCTGTCGCCGGCCTCGGCGGTCCTGGTCAGTGCGGCCGTGGCGGTCGTCGCGAGTTCGCCCGCCGCCCGCCGGCAGATGTCAGCGGCGATCGCATCGGTGGCGGCGAGCTCCGAGACGGGCTGTGCGAAGGAGGCCACGAGACGCACCCGGTCCGCCGCCGCCTGCAGCTCGATGTAGGCGCTCTCGAGGTCGGGCCACCGCTCGCGCACTACGTCGGTGAGGGCCGTCGGCCCACCGCGGCCGTCGTGCGCGCGCATCACCGCGTCGAGCGCCTCGCGCCCGATCCAGTAGCCGCTGCCCGCGTCGCCCATGATGTTCCCCCACCCGTCGACCCTGGCCACGCTGCGCCTTCCGACGCCGAGGGCGACCACTCCCGTGCCCGCGGCGACCACGGCGCCGCTGACATCGCCGAGCGCCCCGAGGAACGAGGTGATGGAGTCGTGCGCGAGCATCGCCTCACGCGCGCCCGTCGAGCGCACCAGGGACAGGAGTTGCCCCGCGTCGCTCTCGCGGTCGGTCAGCCCCGACACACCGGCGGCCACGACATCCGGATGCGCGCCGGTCTGCTCCGCGACCTGCAGCGCCACCGCCGCCAGCTGGGGGAGAAGCGGCTCGTGGGTGCGGATGCCGGGGAAGAGGAGATCGACGTCCGGCTCCGAAGCGCCTCGCACTCTTACCTTCATCCCGGTCTGACCCGCATCGATCGCCAGCACCGCGGTCATCGCAGCGCCTCCTCGCGCCAGGCGGTGTACTGCTCCCGCAGGTACGCGCCGGCAGGCTTGCCGTAGGGACAGTAGTCGTCGTTCGAGGCGGCGTTTTCCTCGGAATAGAGCGTCGCCGGCCAATCCCACAGCATGAGTCCCCCGACCCACGGCCGCGCGCGGCACGCGCCGACCATGGCGCGATAATAACGCAGTTGCTCCTCGCCCGAAGGGATCCCGGGCAGCTCCCAGTCGTTGGGCAGTGCGGGGGAGCCGGTGCGACTGGGGCAGCCGGCCTCCATGAAGAAGAACGGCTTGCCGGATGACTCGACCACCCGCTCGATCCGATCGAGCTGCTCGTCCCACGAGTCGATGGGGTAATAGCCGCTCGAGGAGATCACATCGACCGCGTCCCACCACGTCACGCGGTCTTCCTGGTACTTGTCGCAGTTGTACGTGATCAGTCCCGAATAGACCGTCCGCACCTCGTCGATCAGTCGCCGCCAGTGCGCCTCCTGGCCGTCGGCGCGCACCATCTCGCACCCGACGCAGAGCATCTCGCACCCCTCCGCCTCGGCGAGAGTCGCGGCGTGCACGATGAAGGCCCGATAGGAGTCGAACCAGTCCGACCAGCTCGGCTCACCGGGAACGTCCCAGTCGAAGAAGCCGATGTGCGCGCGCCATGTGCCGTCTCCGCAGTTCACCACCGGCTTGAGCACCACCTTCATCCCCAGACGGTGGGCTCGGCGGATGGCGGACACGATCTCCTGGTCGGTGACCGTCGGCGCGTCCTGGAACGGGATGTCCGTCGAGAACGGGGTCGCCTGCACGGCCGCATAGGCGAGCGCCGTCCACGTGACGGCGTGGTCGGCCATCGCCGACATGGACGCCTCGGCCTCGGCCGTGTCCCACGTTCCCCGCGTGCCGACCCACCCCCACGTCATGCCGCAGACGTGCTCGCCCAGCAGCGCTGGGCGCGCGTCAGCAAGCCGTGGGTTTGGGGCGGAGCCCCATTCGGGGCGCGCGCCAGCAAGCCGGGGGTTTGGGGCGGAGCCCCATTCTGGGCGCGCGCCAGCAAGCCGGGGGTTTGGGGCGGAGCCCCATTCGGGGCGCGCGTCAGCAAGCCGGGGGTTTGGGGCGGAGCCCCATTCGGGGCGCGTCGTTCCCCGCGGCACCGCGCCAGTCATGGGGCGACCAGCTGGTTGGCGCTGCGCAGCACCCGGGCCTGGGTCAGGGCATCGACATCGAGCGCACCCGCGTGCCGCACGACGAGAGTGGCGGTCTCGCCGGGCAGCAGAGTGACGAGGGCGTCGTCGGCCACGGCATCCGGATCGATCTTGTCGACCAGCAGCGCGATCTCGCGCACCAGGTTCGCGGCGGTGATCTCCACCTCGGTGCCGCCGGAGGTCGGCGTCGCCACCACCCGCAGCTGCGGTGCCTCGAGCGCCGAGTCGCGCGGTTCGGCGAAGAACCAGAGTCCGCGGACGCCATCGAGTTCGGCGACGAGCAGCTCTTCCGCCGGAGCGTCGGGGAGGGCGACATCCGGGTCGATCTCCACCGTGGCCGTGCCGCGCGCCGGTACGTCCACCGGGGCGGAGAACTCGGCCACGACCGCGCCGTCGAAGCGGTGGCGGCGCAGGGTGACGCGTCCGCTCCATGGTTCGGCGGTGTCGTTGCCGACGACCGCAGCCAGGGCGTCGCCGCGCGGCTGCACGGTGACGACACGGGGAGCGAACGCCGACTTCAGGGCGTAGAAGAGCGGCTTC
Organism: Micromonospora sp. DT81.3; assembly: GCF_049847225.1. Taxonomy (NCBI): domain Bacteria; kingdom Bacillati; phylum Actinomycetota; class Actinomycetes; order Micromonosporales; family Micromonosporaceae; genus Micromonospora; species Micromonospora sp. DT81.3. Next base: position 682,926 of record NZ_JBNCNY010000002.1, on the reverse strand, counting down.
GGACGCTCGTCTCCGTCGATCGCGGCCCAGGAGGTGACCGGCCAGCAGTCATTGAGCTGCCACACGATCGCGCCCATGGTGTGCGGAGCCCACGAGCGGAAGTGCTCGAGCGCGGTGCGCACGGCCACGGCCTGGTTGAGCTGCATGGCCCAGTGCCACGTCTCCATGTCTTCGGGCACGCGGTAGTGCGGAACGAGCCCGTTCGTCAGCTTGACGTTGCCCTCGTCGGCCTTCTGGTGCACGATCATGCCGGGCGATTCTGGGGTCAGCGGGTCGTCGCTGATGGCGCGGGTGAGCGTGGTCCAGGTCGGCGGTCCCTGCCAGCCGAACTCCGCGACGAACCGGGGAGTGTGCTCGCGATAGGTCGGCCAGTCGCGACGGTTCCACTGCTCCCACAGGTGCATCGAGCCGTGCGACTCGTCATTCGGATGCCGCTCGGACGCGCCTCCCGTACCGCCCGGACTGAACGGACTGCCGGGCGCGTAGGGCACGTGCGGCGCCAGCTCGTCGATGAGCCGCGGGAACAGCTCGTAGTAGTAGTACGCGCCCCAGGTCTTGCCGTCGAGCCGCAGCTTCCAGCCCCAGTCCTCGTAGCCCCACAGGTTCTCGTTGTTGCCCGTGAGCAGCACCAGCGAGGGGTGGTCCGCGAGGCGCACGATGTTGTCGCGGGCCTCCGCTTCGACCTCGGAGCGCAGCGGCTCCTCCTCGGCATACGCGGCGCAGGCGAAGAGGAAGTCCTGCCAGGCGAGCAGGCCCAGTTCGTCGCAGAGCTCGTAGAAGTCGTCGCTCTCGTAGATGCCGCCGCCCCATACCCGGATGAGGTTCAGGTTCGCATCCAGGGCCTGGCGCAGGCGCCGCTCGCAGCGGTCGCGGTCCACCCGCACCACAAGCGCATCGTCGGGGATCCAGTTCGCGCCCTTCACGAAGACCGGCTGGTCGTTCACGACGAGTGTGAACGGCGTGCCCGCGTCATCCGGGGTCGTGTCCCACCGCACCGAGCGGAAGCCCACGCGGCGCGTGCGCGCATCGAACTCCCCGGCGTCCGACCGCAGAGAGATGGCGACGTCGTACAGCGGCTGGTCGCCGTAGCCGACGGGCCACCAGAGCTCGGCATCCGGCACGGCGAGCCGAAGGGTCGTGTGCGTGGCGTCGCCCGGAACGGATGCCGCGGCATCCAGCCCGGCGACGCTGAAGACAACGTCGACGTCCGCAGCGCCGACCGCGCGCTCCAGCACGATGTCGACCTCGAGCCGGGGCCCGCCTTCGTCGACGAGCGGGCGTACCCGAGCCTCCGCGAGGCGAGCCGTCGACCAGGACTCGAGGCGCACCGGGCGCCAGATGCCGCTCGTGTAGGTCGCGATGCCCCAGTCCCAGCCGAAGCTGCAGGCCGACTTGCGGATGGCGTCGTAGGGGAGCGGGTAGGGGCGCTGGCGTGCCCCCAGTGCCACGCTCTGCGCGTTCGCGTACTTGACGGGCGACGCGAACGCGACGACGAGCTCGTTCCGGCCCTCCACGAGGTGCGGCCGCACGTCGAAGCGGTAGCTGCGGTGCTGGTTGGCCGTCTCGCCGATCACCGTACCGTTCAGGATGATGCGGGCGACCGTGTCGAGCCCGTCGAAGACCAGGTCGTGGCGGTCGCTGCCGTCGTCGGCCCACTCGAAGCTCGTGCGATACGTCCAATCGACCAGCCCGATCCAGGCGAGCGCCGACTCGTTGTCGTCGAGGTACGGATCCGGGATCAGCCCCTCGGCGAGCAGGTCGGTGTGGATGCTCCCGGGTACCGACGCCGGCACCGACGCGGCGGCTATCGGTGCCGGCGCGGGCCCTGCCGCAGCCGTGACCTGCCACCCGGAGTGGAGTTCGCGGCGCGTGAGCGCGGTCTGAGCGATGGTGGACGTGCGGTCGGTCACTTGACGGCTCCTGAGGTGAGGCCCTTGTAGATCCACTTCTGCAGCAGCAGGAAGATCACGATCGTGGGGATGATGACGACGATGGTGCCCGCGGCGATGACTTCCCACTGCGCTCCGAACGGGCCCTTGAACCGGAACAGCGACGTCGAGATCAGCCCCTCGGACGGCAGGTAGAGGAAGGGCGTGTAGAACTCGTTGTACACCGCGATGCCCTTGATGATCACGACGGTCGCGATAGCCGGCTTCAGCAGCGGCAGGATGATACGCCAGTAGATGGTCCAGCGGTTGGCGCCGTCGATCATCGCCGCCTCATCGAGTGACACCGGAATCGACTGCATGAACTGGATGAAGAGGTAGATGGCGATGATGTCGGTGCCCATGAACAGCAGGATGAGCGCGGCCTTCGTGTCGTAGAGTCCGAGCCCGTTGATGAGCTGGAACGTCGCGACCTGGCTCGTCACGCCGGGGATCAGCGTGGCGATCAGGAACAGTCCGAAGACGAGCTTCTTGCCGCGGAACGCGAACCGGTCGAGGGCATAGGCGGCCATCGTGCCGAGGAAGATCGTGCCGACGATCGAGACGGTCAGCACGATCGCAGTGTTCACGAACCCCTCGAGCATCTTGCCGCTGGTGAACGCTGTGACGAAGTTGTCGAAGTTGAACCAGTTGCCCGGCGCCTCGAACGGTCCCGTCTGGGCGTACTCCTGTGAGGTCTTCAGGCTGGCGATCAACACGACGGAAAGCGGAAGGAGCGTGAAGATCGCGCCGATGACCAGGCTGACGTACTTCGCGGTGGTCGCGCTCATCCCGCGGAAGTGCTCGAGAGGGCTTCGGCCCCGGTAGGTGCGGGGGGCGCTCGTCGAGGGGACGGCCGAGATGGCGACCGCGGTGTCGGAGGTGGTCATGTCAGGTCCACTTTCTCGTCGGGGAAGACCTTTCGCTGGATCCAGGTGACGACCAGCACGATCGCCAGCAGCACGACGGCCATGGCGGACGCGAGCCCCACCTGCCGGAAGCTGAAGGCTGTCTGCAGGGTCTGGATGACGAAGGTGGCCGAGCCGTTGGCCCCACCGGTCATGATGAACGGGATCTCGAAGACGCTGAGGCTCCCGGCGATCGCCAGGATGAACGAGAGTCCGATGATGCGGCGGATGCCGGGGAAGATGAGGGCCCAGAACTGCTGCCACTTCGAAGCCCCATCGAGCTCCGCGGCCTCGTACAGCTCGTGGGGAATCGACTGGATCGCACCGAGGAACAGCACGAAGTTGAGGCCGGTGTAACGCCACACCGACGTGCCCGCGAGCGACCAGTTCACGACGTTCGGGTCACCGAGCCACTGCTGCTGGAACTCCGAGAGGCCCAGGAACGAGAGCACGCTGTCGAGCGTGCCGCCCGGCTGGAAGAGGTAGAGGAACACGAACCCGATCGCGACGCCGTTGATCAGGTACGGGAAGAACAGAATGCCGCGGAAGAAGCTCGAGAACCGCGTGTTGAAGCTCAGCAGCGTGGCGAAATAAAGGGCGATCGCCATCTGCACGAAGGACGCCACGAAGTAGTACAGGCTGACGCCGAAGACGCTGAAGATGCGCGGGTTCGTGAAGACCTCGACGTAGTTGTCGAGTCCGACGAAGTTCTTGGTGAGGTCGATGCCGTCCCAGTCCGTGACGCTGTACCAGAGCATGTTGAGGGCGGGCCAGTAGGTGAACAGGAGCAGCAGCCCGACCGCGCCGCCGACGAACAGCCACGGGGTCAGGTGCTGAACGAAAGACTTCCTCCCCGACGAGCCTCGGGACCAGCCCCCGTCGGCCCCGCGGCGCGCGCCGCGGAACCGACGGGAGCGGACGGGTGCCGAGAGGACGGCAGGGCCACCCGCTACAGCGGAGCCCGGTGATGCGATGGCCATGATGCCTCTGTCCTCGGCGAGTCAGCCGGCCAGCGACTCGGCGGACGCGGCCCACCGCTCGTTGAGCTCGGCGAAGTAGCTGTCCTTGTCGCCGTCGGCGGCGCCGCGGGCGATGTCGACGAGCTTCTGCCGGTACAGGGGGCCGTACAGGTCGATCTGCGAGTCGTCGGCTATCTCGTTGATGAGGCCCTCCTTGCCTTCCGGCGCGGGGTTGATCTCCATCAGCTCGACACCGGCGTCGGCGAAGCCCTGCAGGTTCTCGGGCAGGTCCTTCGCGATGACGGGCGAGATCATGCCCTGCGCCTCGGTGTAGCCCGAGTCCTCCACCACCCACTGGATCCACGCCCACGCCGCGGCCTTCGCTTTGGAGTGCTTGCTGACCGCGAGGTTGTAGTCGCCGCCGATCACGGCGTACTGCGTGCCGTCGACATTCGCAGGGAAGGCCATGAAGCCGATGTCATCGGCCGACGCGCCGTTGTCCTCCGCGGCGGCCTGCATCTGCGAGATGGCCCACGAACCCAGGGTCATCGCCGCGATCTTGCCGGTGCCGAGGTCGACCTTGGACTGCTCCCAGTTGGTGGTGAGCGGGTCCTCCTCGGTGAGCCCCGCCGCAACGGACTCGTAGAGCAGCGAGTCGATCGCATAGACGTCATTGCCCTCGGTCCACGGGGCGGTGTCCTCGGCCATCGTGACCGGCGCGTCGGGGTCGTTCGTGATGGCGCCGAGGTTGCCGAAGCTCTGGGTGAGCGGCCAGCCGTCCTTGTAGTTCGTGTAGAGCGGGATGGCGTCGGTGTTGTCCTTGATCAGCTGCAGGGCATCGAGCCACTCGGCCTCGGTCGTCGGAACGTCGGTCACGCCGGCCTCCTCGAAGATGCGCTTGTTGTAGACCACGCCGTTGGAGTTCCCGCCGAAGGCGATCCCGTACTGGGTGTCGTCGAAGCTCGCAGCCGGAAGGAAGCGATAGGTGTCCTCGAAGTCCGCCGTGTCGCCCAGGGGCTCGAGGAACTGCTCGTACTGGGCCGGCTGGATCGCGGAGATGCCGATGACGTCGCCGTAGTTCGTCGTGCTCATGCGCGTCTGCATCTCGCCGGCATAGTCGGTGATGCCCTCGAACGTGACGTTCACACCCGGATACTCCTCGTTGAACGCCGCCGCATACTTGTCAAACGTCCCGTCCTCGACGAGGTCCGTGCGCCAGGTGACGACCTTGATGTCGCCCGCCACGTCGCCGTCGATCGTGTTATCCGCGTCTCCGCCGCCTGCGCCCCCGCCCGCGCAGCCGGCGAGCGCGAGAGCGCTCACCCCGAGCAGTGCGACGGTGGCTGATGACTTTCTCGCCATGTGTGCTTCTCCTGTCAGGTTCACCCTTGAACACGGGTTGCGGCCGCCGCCGCGTGGTATTGGGGGGAACACTATGGGTGTTCGCGTCGGTCCGCAATCGCAAAATGGCAACGCTGTCTTGCGGTGTCCGATGAAATCAGCGTACGGAGAAAAGCCGCTCGAACAGGGATTTATCTCTCACAAGTCTAGCCACATCACCTGCGCATGTCCTCAAAATGTCCTACGTCGCCATTCGCGCCTCCGGGTGCTAGCCTGATCCAGCAGGAGGGGAGCCGATGACGGTTCAGCAGAGGGCGACGCTCGAAGACGTGGCGAGGCTGGCGGGCGTGAGTTCGAAGACCGTCTCGCGCGTCTTCACCACGCGCGACCTGGTGGCGCCGGAAACCGTCGAGCGGGTGCTGGCCGCGGCCAAGCGGCTGAGGTTCCGGCCGAACACCCTCGCCCGCGGCCTTCGGCGGGGCGGCGGCACCAACACCATCGGCTTCATCATCGGCGAGCTGGGCAACCCGTTCTACTACAAGGTCGCCTCCGGCATCGAGCGCGAGCTGGCGGCCCACGGCTTCTCGCTGGTCGTCGCCACGACGGACGACTCGGCCGAGGGGGAGGAGCGGGTCGCCGACGCCCTGCTGTCCCAGCGCATCGCCGCCCTCCTGCTGATTCCGGTCGCCGAGGACCAGTCCTATCTGGAGGGGGAGCGCCACCTGGGCACGCCCGTCATCGCGATCGACCGCCCGGCCCGCAACCTCGTGGCCGACTCCATCGTCCTCGAGAATCGCCGCGGCACGTTCGAGGCGACGAAGCGGCTGCTGGCCCGCGGGCACCGTCGCATCGGCTACGTCTGCAACCCCGCGTCGGTGTACACCCAGGCCGAGCGCCTTCGCGGGTTCCGCGACGCCATGGCGGCATCCGGCATCCCGGACACCACGCGCTGGGAGCGCCTCATCGACGACCCGTCCGTGCAGCCCGATCAGCTCGTCGGCGACCTGCTCCGCTCAGCCGATCCGCCGACGGCGGTGATCACCGGCAACAACCGCGTCACGGTGGGGGCTCTGCGGGCCCTGCGGGACGCGGCCGACGAGGGGCGCACCGCCCTGATCGGCTTCGACGACTTCGACACCGCCGACGTGATCGGCGTCAGCGTCATCAGCTACGATCCCGTGGACCTCGGCCGCCGGGCGGCCGCCCTGGCGCTCGAGCGGATGGGCGATGCCACCGGCTTCACGCGACAGATCGAACTCCCCACCTGGATCATCGAGCGGGGCACCGGCGAGCGGGAGCCCCGAAAGGAGACGGCATGACACGGCCCTTCGTGCAGCTGCGCGCCCACGGCGTCGGCATCGTGATCGATACACCGGACGGAGGCCTGCCGCGGGTGCTGCACTGGGGGGAAGACCTCGGTGCACTCTCGGACGCCGACCTCGAGGCGCTCGGTCGCGGGGTGAGCCGCCAGACGGCGCCGGGAACCCTGGATGCCGCCTGGCACCTCTCGCTGTCGCCGCAGGAGTCCGACGGGTGGACGGGACGACCGGGCATGCAGCTGCGCCGGGACGGCGTGCTGCATCATCCCAGGTGGGTGGAGTCGGCATCGCAGGCCGAGAACGCCGCCTTCGTCCTGACGGCTCGGGACGAGGCATCCGCTCTGGTACTGGAGATCCGCATCGCGATCGAGGCGGGGGGAGTGGTGTGGACGGATGCCGCGCTGCGGCACGACGGCGGGCCGGGCGCACCCGCGGTCGAGGTGGAGTGGCTGGAGTCGACGCTGCCCGTTCCGTCGACGACATCGAACCTGACCACCTTCGACGGGCGATGGAGCCGCGAGAAGCGTCCGGTGACGATCGGGATGCCGCCGGGTTCGACCGCGCGCCAGACCCGCCGCGGTCGCGGGGGGCACGATCACCCCATGATGTTCATCGCCTCGGAGGGGGAGCCGCGGTGGGGCGACGGCCGCGTCTGGGGCGTGCACCTGGCGTGGTCGTCCGATTCGACCTATCGCATCGATCGGGTGAGCGACGCCGTCACGGTGCTCGGCACCGGCGAACTGCTGCGGCCCGGAGAGCTCGTGCTCGAGCCGGGCGATGAGTATGCCGCGCCTCGTGCCGCCTTCGTGTTCTCCGAAGAGGGCCTCGACGGACTCTCGGGACGCGTGCACCGATGGCTCCGGGCCCGCGACGTTCATCCGAGGACCGCGCGGCCGCTGACGCTCAACACGTGGGAAGCGGTCTACTTCGACCACCGCCCCGCCGAGCTGATCGCGCTGGCCGAGCTCGCCGCTTCGGCGGGCATCGAGCGGTTCGTGCTGGATGACGGATGGTTCCTCGGTCGGCGCGATGACACGACCAGCCTCGGCGACTGGGTCATCGACCGATCGGTCTGGCCCGACGGCCTCGCACCGCTCGCCGAGCGTGTGCACGAATTGGGCATGGAGTTCGGGCTGTGGTTCGAGCCCGAAATGGTCAGCCTCGACTCCGACCTGGCCCGCGCGCATCCGGAGTGGCTGCTGCACAACCGCGCGCACGTCGAGGCGGGGGACCCGGCACTGTCTTGGCGCAGTCAGTACGTGCTCGATCTCGCAGACGCGGGCGCCTACGCCCACGTGCTCGGCCAGATCGACGCTCTCGTCGCCGAGCTCGGCATCGACTTCATCAAGTGGGATCACAACCGCGACCTCGTCGAGAGCGTGCATGACAGGCGTCCGGGGCTGCACGCCCAGATGCTCGCCGTGTACGCGCTCATGGCCGAGCTCAAGTCGCGGCATCGGGGCCTGGAGATCGAGTCGTGCTCCAGCGGCGGCGCCCGCACCGACCTCGGTGTGATGGCGATCTGCGACCGTGTGTGGGCGAGCGACTCGAACGACCCGGTCGAACGGCAGGACATCCAGCGGTGGACGGGCCTGCTGCTGCCCCCGGAGCTCGTCGGCGCCCACGTCGGGCCGACCGAGTCGCACAGCTCCGGCCGCACGACCGATCTGTCGTACCGCATGGCGACGAGCCTGATGGGTTCCGCAGGGTTCGAATGGGACATCTCCGGGTGCGATGATGCGGAACTCGCGACCATCACGTCCTTCGCCGGGCTGTACAAGGAGCTGCGACCGCTCCTGCACTCCGCGAGGGTGGTGCATCCCGACATCCGCGATGCCGCGTGGCGTGTCACCGGCTACGTCGCGGACGACAGCGCGGCCGCCGTGTACATCGTCGCGACCGTCGCCGCGCACGAGGATGCACGGGTCGAACGGCTGCGCCTGGGCGGACTGGATGCCGAGCGCCGCTACCGCGTGCGCGTGCGCCGCGAGATCGGCGAGGCCCGCGGCTCGTGGATCGTGCCGGAGTGGTTCTCGGCCGGCGAGATCACCCTGCCCGGGTCGGCGCTCGCCCGTGTCGGCCTGCAGCTGCCGGCGCTCTGGCCGATGCAGGCGTTCGTGCTGCACGCCACCGCCGTGTAGCTCCGCGCCGACCGCCCGGCGGGCGTGCGGTCAGACGAAGCGGGACAGGAACTCCGCCTGGGCGACCCACTGGTAGGCCGCTCCGCCCTCGTGCTGGTTGTGCGCGTAGACCGAGATCCCGGCCTCCAGGCGTGCGGCGCCGTTCTGGAGCGAGCCACCGTTGTGAAAAGACGCATAGTGGTTGCGCGCGGCGAACACGGTCGACGGTGGGCAGACCTGGTCGAGCAGCGCGGTCGAGAACAGGGCGGGAGCCGTGGCGCGCTTGGCCATGTTGACGCCGTCGAAGTACGAGAGCGTTCGGAACACGCGTTCTTCGGCCCCGCGGTGCACGGAGAGGTAGCGGACGACCTCGCCGTACGGATCGGCGTCGGTCATCCCGACGGCCCGCTCGAAGTGGCAGAGGAACGGCACGTCGGGCATCACGGCGACGAGGCCCTCGGTCAGACCGGCGGCCGCGAGGGCGATGCCCCCGCCCTGGCTTCCGCCGCAGACCGCGACGCGCGCGGCATCCACTCGTTCCATGCCCCGGACGGCATCGATCGCGCGCACCGCGTCGGTGAACACCCGGCGGTAGTAGTAGTCGGCGGGGTCGTCGATGCCGCGGGTCATGAAGCCGGGGCTCGCCGGCCCCGAGCCGTGCGGGTCGGGGGTCGAGCCTCCGCTGCCCCAGCCGGAGCCCTGGCCGCGGGTGTCCATGAAGAAGTACGCATAACCGGATGCGGCCCACCCCAGTCGCTCGTGCGGCAGGCCGCGCCCGCCGCCGTACCCGTTGTACTCGATCACGGCGGGGAGTGGTCCCTCCGCGCCCGAGGGGAGCAGCAGCCATCCGCTGACCGGATCGCCGGCGAAGCCGGGGAACGTGACATCGAACACCTCGACCGCGCGCAGCGGAGTCTGCACCGGTGTCACCGTGACCTGGCCGCCCGCAGCCCGGGCGGACTCCAGTGTGTCGGTCCAGAACGCGTCGAAGTCGTCGGGCTCGAGGACGTCCGGGCGGTAGGTCTCGAGTTCGGGCAGGGTCAGATCGAAACGGGGCACCGATTCACGATATCGGGCGTCGGCGGCACGCGCCCTCCGGACTCAGTCGTGGATCCAGACGTCCGTTCCGTTCGACGACCACTCGTAGACCTGCTGTGCGCGGGGGATCGGCATGCCGACGCACCCGTGGCTCATGCGGTTGCCCCAGTTGGAGTGCCAGTAGACGCCGTGGAACGCCTGGTCACCGTTGAAGTAGGTGATCCACGGCACGTCCTTCGTCTCGTAGTACACCGTGTTTCCGGCGGCGTCCTTCAGGATGTTGCCACGGGCGTCCTTCTCCGGGCCCCGCATGGTCTGGCTGCGCAGGTGCGTGTTGATCGTGTAGCGACCGGTGTACGTAGGCGTCGAGGCTTTGCCGCTGGAGATCGCCCACGAGTCCACGACCGCGCCGTTCTCTTTGAGGTAGAGGCGCTGCTCGCTCAGGTCGACCTCGAGCAGACGCACGACGCTCAGCGTCTTGAACGGCGTCTCGACGACGGGAAGCTGGAACGCGGCATTGCCCTGCGACAGCTGCGCGGCGAACTGATCGGCCAGGCCATCGGTGGTGGGGAGCTCGCGCCCCGCCACTCCGGCCGTCGCCGTCCGCAGCACCGCACCGCCGCTGTTCACGACGGTGGCGGCGTTGACGGGACTGCGGTTCACGGCCGCCGGAAGCCCGGCGATGAAGGGCTGCATCGCGGCGGGGTCGGCCGTGATGACGGGCGCTCCCGCTTCGTCGAGCGTCACCGCCATCCACGAGGCCGTCGTCGCACCGTCAACGGGAACGGTGCGCTCTTCGCCGATGTAGAAACCGGACCCGGCGAGCATGGCGTTGACCTGACCGGCTCCCGCCTCCGCCTCGGGTGTGGTGATCGTGGCCTCGACCGCTTCTGGGGGCACGTCGATGGTGATCGAGCCCTCACCGGCGGCAAGCGCCTCCGAGAGGGCCGCGCCGACCGCATCCACGTCGACGCCCGTGCCCGGCACGGCGGCGACGACGCCATAGGCGCCGGTCGCCGGATCGAACACGACGTTGGCGTCGACGGGATCGACGTAGAGGGCGGGAGCCGCGGATCTCAGCGTGGCCGACGCTTCGTCCGGCTCGAGCACGACGGTGCCGGCGATCGGCCCCGGGTTCCACGCGCCGACCTTCCAGAACGGGTACTCGCCATAGGCCTCGTTCGCGAGGGCCTTGGCGTCGATCACGGCGCCGAGCTCTGCACCCGTGACGGAGACCTCGCCGTCCGGGGTAGTCAGCACGACGGTGGTGGCAGCGAGGGAGGTCTGCACGGCATCGGCCGCCGCACCGGGCGTCATCCCGCCGACCGGCACGCCGGCGATGGTCACGCCCGGGGCGATCAGGATGGTGGACGCGACGCCCAAGCCGAGCACCAGAACCCCCACGGGGATGCCGATCCAGAGCGCCAGGTGCCGCTTCTTCGGCTGCGGCTCGGCCGGGGCCCACTCGAGGGCGGGCTCGCCGGGGTCGTCGAGAACGACGGTGTCGTTCTCCGGCTGGATGCCGTTGCCCGTCTCCTCGCTGTCCGCAGCGTCCGCTTTTGTGGCCAGATCGGTCACGAAATAACCCCCGTATTTGCCTTGCCCCCTCTCTCATAGTAGGGGACGAGTTCACGAGGACGTTGCGGGAGTGTTCCAATCGTGATGCGGGCGGCGCGCCGGCTATTGTACGCAGAGCTCCTGGAACGCGGTGAAGGACTCCTCGAACTCGGTGCTGAGCGTCTCCAGCTCCGCGGCTTTGGTCACGTCGCCGCCCATGACGGCCGCCGTCGCCTCGGCGATCCCGGCGAAGCCCTCCTGCAGGCCCTTCGCGGCGGCGGCAACCTCTTCGTTGTCGATGTCGGAGATCGCCGCGCCGATCGCCTCGGCGGAGGCGTTCATGGCGTCGATGGCTGCCTGCGGGTCGGCGGACGGCTCCACGCCCTCCATCCCGGCCGTGGCGTCGGTGATCGCCTGACCGATGACGGCACACGCGTCCGCGATGCCGGACGAGTCGCCGCCGCCGGTGCTGGAATCGGAGTCGGACTCCGAGCCGCCGGACGCCTCCGGCGCCTGCGAGGCCGAGGCGCTGGGCTCGCTCGAACCGGCGGTCCCTCCACCCGTCGAGGGCGTTGCGGCGCACGACGTGAGGCCGAGAACGGCCACGGCGGCGATGGTCAGAGCGGTGATGCGGCGGTTCATGGCTGCCTCTCGATCGGTTCTTCCATCGTACGGGGGAGGTGCGCGGCCGCGGAGACGCAGGGTCCGCGGCATCCTGTTTCCGCCCGCGGGGGCGCCCCACAATTCGAATGTAACGGTTTTGTAAACAGTCCGAATAAACCCGCCTGCACGCTTGCGCGCCCTTTGTTCGTAAGGTCTACTAACAAACATGACTGCATCGGAAGTGCAGCGCGGCTCTTCCACTGTCGAGTCCGCGCAACCCACGGGAGCCTCGAACGGCCACACGTTCGGGCCCGGCCGCACCCTCCGGTCGCGCGTCAAGGTGCTGCCCGAACACGCCCGCGGGCACAACCGCGCTCTCGTGCTGCAGACGCTCTACCACGACGGGGCGATGAGCCGTGCCGATCTCGCCCGCGAGACCGGCCTCACCCGGGTCACGATCTCCGATCTCGTGGCCGAGCTGATCTCCGACGGCATCGTGATCGAGAAGGGCGTGCGAGAGGCGTCGGGACCCGGCAAGCCGGCGATCCTCGTCGACATGGACCGCGGCGGCCATCACATCATCGGCCTGGACCTATCCGGTCCCGACGCGCTGCTCGGAGCGGTGCTCACCCTCGACGGCGACATCGTGTCGCGTCGCGAGGTGCCCCGGCCGGTGGACCTCGACGGGGATGCCGCGATCGCAGCCGTCCTCGAGCTGGCGCGTGCGCTGGTCTCGGCCACCACGTCGCCCATCCTCGGGGTAGGCGTCGGCACGCCGGGCGTCGTTGCGCCCAATGGCATGGTGCTGCGCGCCCCGAATCTCGGCTGGACCGACGTGCCGCTGGAGCGGCTGCTGCACGACCAGCTGCGCCTGCCCGTGATCGTCGCGAACGACGCGAACGCCGCCGTGCTCGCCGAGTACACGTTCGGCGGCGCACCCGGCGATACGGTGCTGATCAAGGTCGGGCGCGGGGTCGGGTCCGGGGTGCTCTCGAGCGGCCAGCCGATGCTCGGCAGCCACTACGCCGCCGGTGAGATCGGCCACGTCACGGTCGGCACCGACGGCGGGCCCGACTGCGTCTGCGGCAAGGTCGGATGCCTGGAGGCCTGGCTGTCGGTCCCGGCGCTCACTGCGCGGCTCGCCGCCGCTCCCGCCGCCGACGCCGACGGCATCCTGCGAGACGCGGGCGAGCGCCTCGGAATCGCCCTCGCGCCCGTCGTGGGTGTGCTCGACCTGTCGGAGATCGTGCTCTCCGGCCCTCCCGAACTCCTCGACGGACCCCTCGCCACAGCGACCGTCGAGACACTCCGCGCCCGGACGCTCAAGAAGTTCCACGACAGCGTGCGGGTGCGGATGACGGAGCAAGGCCAGGACATCGTCCTGCGCGGCGCGGCCGTCATGGTCCTGTCGGGACAACTCGGGGTGTCATAGGCAACGTCGCACACCCCATTCCCCCTGGAGGGTCGCCCGGCCCTACGGGAAGTACGCGAGTACTTCACCAAGAGAAAACGAAAAAGGAAGACACCATGAACAAGAAGCTCGGAGCCCTCGCCCTTCTGGGCGCATCGGCTGTGGTCCTCGGGGGTTGTGCCGGTGGCACCGGCGGCACTCCCGAAGAAGCGGCGGAGACGGGCGACCTGACGGTCTGGCTCGTCGGCACCGACACGCCGGACACGGCGCGTGACTACCTCAAGGACACGTTCGAGGCCGAGAACGAGGGCTGGACGCTCACGGTCGAGGAGAAGACCTGGGCCGACACGAGCGAGACGTACGTCGCCGCTCTCTCCTCCAGCGACTCGCCGGACGTCGTCGAGGTGGGCAACACCCAGGCTCTCGGTTTCATCGACCAGGGCCTGTTCCTCGACATCAGCGACATCCAAGGCGACCTCGGCGGCGACGACCTGCTTCCGGGTCTCGTGGACGCGGGCACGTACGACGGCTCGTTCTACGCCGCCCCGTACTACGCCGGTGGCCGCATCGTCTTCTACTCGCCGCAGATCGCCACGGGGGAGCTGCCCACGACGCTCGACGAGTACGTGGACAACGGCATCGCCATGACGACCGACACCGTCTCGGGCATCTACGCGCCCGGCAAGGACTGGTACAACGCTCTGGCCTACGTGTGGGCGCACGGTGGAGAGATCGCGGTCCAGGACGGCGACGAGTGGGACGCGCAGTTCTCCAGCGAGGAGAGCCTCGCGGGCCTGACGCAGCTCCAGGAGGTCTACCTCAACGCCACGAACGCGCCGGCGGACGGCGACGAGGCCGACCCGCAGGTGCCCTTCTGCGCCGGCGAGATCGGATACCTCTCCGCTCCCGGCTGGGTGAAGTGGTCGATCCTCGCCCCGGCCGACGACGAGAACCCCGGCTGCCCCGACACCTACGGCGCCGACCTGGCCGCGTTCCCGCTGCCCGGCATGACGGCCGGCGAGACCGCTCCGATCTTCGCGGGCGGATCGAACGTCGCCATCGCGCAGAAGAGCAGCAGCCCCGAGATGGCCCAGGCGGCGCTCGAGATCATGCTCTCCGAGGGCTACCACAAGCTCCTCGCCGAGGGTGGCCTCACGCCCGGACTCATCTCGGCGGCGCAGTACCTGCCCGATGACGCGATCACGCAGGCCCAGGCCACCGCGCTCGCCAACTCGAAGTTCACGCCGATGAGCCCCAACTGGGGCGAGGTCGAGAAGGCCCTGATCATCCCGGACGCGCTTGTCGCCATCGCCCAGGGCGGCGACGTCGAGCAGATCGCGACCGAGCTGGACGACGCCGTCGAAGCGATCCTGAACGACTGACCACCGCACGACCGGGGGTTCCGGCGAGAGCCGGGACCCCCATCCCCCCGATTTCCCCGATCCACCGAGAGGAGGCGCCATGAGCGCGAACACCGCCACCCGTCGGCGCCCCGACAAGACGCCCAGCTGGGTGCCGCAGAGCGACGCGTACCTGCGCGAGCGCGTCAGGTTGCGCCGAGACGGCCGCGCGGGCTGGACCCTGCTCGCCCCGGCGGCGATCATCCTGGCGGTCATGGTCGGATATCCGGCCGTGCTCATGGTGATCCAGTCGTTCACCGACTACGAGGTGCGCGACAAGGTGCAGGGGACGCTGCCCGACTTCGTCGGCTTCGACAACTACATCGAGATCTTCACGCAGTCGGATTTCCCGGCGGTGCTGATGCGCAGCCTCGGGATCATGGTCGTTTTGACCGTGCTCTCGATGGGCTTCGGCATGCTCGTCGCCGTCCTGCTGACCAAGCTGACCAGAGGGTGGCGCATCCTCGTCTCCGTCGGGCTGCTGCTGGCATGGGCGATGCCGCCCCTCTCCGCCACCGTCGTCTGGGGCTGGATCTTCGACACCGAGTACGGACTGGTCAACTACCTGCTCAACACGATCACGGGCACCAGCGACTGGACCAACCACTCGTGGCTGATCGACCCGCTGTCGTTCTACTTCGTGCTCACGATCCTCATCGTGTGGCAGAGCGTGCCGTTCGTGGCCTTCACGACCTATGCCGCCCTCGGTCAGGTCCCCGGTGAGGTTCTCGAGGCAGCCGCCCTCGACGGCGCCAACGGCACCAAGCGCTTCCGCTTCGTCGTCTTCCCCTATCTGCGCAGCGTGCTGACGGTGGTGCTGATCCTTCAGATCATCTGGAACCTCCGCATCTTCACCCAGGTCTACGCGCTGCAGAGCCGCGGCGGGATCGCCTCCGAGACGAACGTGCTGGGCACCTACCTGTTCCGCCAGGGCCTGGGCGAGTTCGGCATCACGGCTGCCATCGGCGTCGTGATGGTGATCCTGCTGCTCACGCTGTCGTGGGGCTACATCCGCACCACACTCAAGGAGGAGGAGCTGTGAGCTACCAGGTCACTCCCGCCACGCAGCTCGGCACCATGGGTGTCGACGAGGTGCTCGACGAGGCAGCACCCAAGCCCCCGAAGAAAGGGTCGATCGAGGCGCACCGCCCCTCGGCCAAGAAGGTCGGCGTCCGCGCCCTCCTCAACATCGCCGCCTTCATCGTCTTCTTCGCGAGCGTGTTCCCCGTCTACTGGATGGTGAACATGTCGTTCACCCCCGGCAACAAGATCATCAGCCGCACGCCGAGCCTTCTTCCCCTGGACTTCACGTGGCAGAACTACGTCACCGCCTGGACCCGCGAGGCGGCGCCCGGTCAGACAGACTTCCCTCACGCGCTTCTGACGTCGACGATCGTCACGGTAGGCGTCATCGTCGTCACGCTGCTGTTCGCGTTCCTCGCCTCCGTCGCCGTCGCGCGCTTCCACTTCCGCGGCCGCCGCGGGTTCATCGTCGCGGTGCTCATCGTGCAGATGGTGCCCGGCGAGGCGATGATGTTCACGATCTACGGCATGATCGACGACTGGCGTCTGATGAACACGATGCTCGGCCTCGGCATCGTCTACGTCGCGGCGGTCGTGCCCTTCACGATCTGGACGCTGCGGGGCTTCGTGGCCGGCGTGCCGGCCGATCTGGAAGAGGCGGCGATGATCGACGGGTGCACCAAGTCGCAGGCGTTCTGGCGGGTCACATTCCCCCTGCTCGCGCCTGGTCTCGTCGCGACCGGCATCTTCGCCTTCATCCAGTCGTGGAACGAGTTCACGATGGCCCTGCTGCTGATGAAGGGCTACAACCTGACACTGCCCACCTGGCTCAACTCCTTCCAATCCGCCACCGAGGCCACCAATTGGGGTGCCGTCATGGCCGGCTCGACGATGATCGCCATCCCCGTCGTGATCTTCTTCCTCTTCGTGCAGGGGCGGATGACGGGCGGCCTGGTCTCCGGGGCGGTCAAGGGCTGATGTGCACGCACCAAACGGCCGACTCCCACGGGGAGGTCGGCTCATGAGGGTGGGCCTGGATGTCGGGGGCACCAAGACCGACGCGGTCGCGGTGTCGCCCGCCGGCGAGATCGTGGGGCGGGTGCGCCTCGCCACCGGCTGGGGACCGGATGCCGTGGTCGCCACGGTGCTGCGCGCCGTCGCCGCGCTCAGCCGCGACGCCGGCATCGCGTCGGGGGAGATCTCCTCCATCGGCGTGGGCATCCCCGGTCAGGTCGAGCCGGGTTCGTCGCTCGTGACGCACGCGGTGAACCTCGGAGTCGACGAGCTCGATCTGGGGGCGGCCCTCGAACCGCAGCTCGGTGTGGCCGTGCGGGTCGAGAACGATGTCAAGGCCGCGGCGCTCGGCGCCGACGCGCTCCGCCCCGGCGATGGCAACGGCCGGGCTCGCTCGATGGCGTTCCTCAATGTCGGAACCGGCATCGCCGCGGGCATCGTGACCGGCGGGGAGCTGTGGCGCGGGGCGCGCGGGACCGCCGGTGAGGTCGGGCACATCTCGATCGATCCGAACGGGCCCCTCTGCCGCTGCGGACAGCGCGGCTGCATCGAGGCGTTCGCCGGCGGCGCGGCCATCGCCCAGAGGTGGGGACGACCCGGTGCCCTGCCGGTGCGCGACGTCTTCGATGCCGCCGACGCGGGCGACCCGACCGCGCACGCGCTGCGAGCGGGGCTCGCGCACGGGATCGCCGCCGGAGTTCGCGTGCTCGTGCTGACCGCGGACGTCGACGCCGTCGTGCTGGGAGGGGGCCTCACCGCACTGGGCGGCCGTCTGGCGCCGGACGTGCGCCGAGAGCTGCGCGACGGGGCCGCGGCATCCGCCTTCATGCAGTCCCTCCGCCTCGAGGAGCGCTTCGAACTGCTGCCCGCCGGATCCCCCGCGGCCGCCTTCGGTGCCGCGCTGGTGGGTGCGACGCGGGACCCCGAGGGAGTATTGACGCATGGCTGAGATCGTCATCGTTCCGGATGCCGCGGCCGCCGGCGCCCTCGTGGCCGACGAGATCGCGCGTCTGATCCGCCGGACGCCCGATGTGGTGCTCGGGCTGGCGACGGGATCCACCCCTGTGCCGGTGTACGAGGCGCTGCCCGAGCGACTGCAGGGCCTCGACCTCTCCTCCGTGCGCGGATTCGCCCTCGACGAGTACGTGGGCCTCGACCCGGCGCACCCGGAGAGCTACCGCTCCGTGATCGCGCGTGAGGTGATCGAGCCGCTCGGCCTCGATCCGGCCCGCATCCGGGTGCCCGACGGCCGGCTCCAGGGCATCCAGCATGCCGGTGAGGACTACGAGGCGGCGCTCGGGGCGGCCGGGGGAGTGGAGCTGCAGCTGCTCGGCATCGGCACCGACGGCCACATCGGCTTCAACGAGCCCGGGTCGTCGTTCGCCTCCCTGACGCGTGTCAAGACCCTGACCGAGCAGACTCGTTCCGACAACGCGCGGTTCTTCGACTCGATCGACGACGTCCCCCGGCATTGCATCACCCAGGGACTCGGCACCATCCTCCGCGCCGGGCACCTCGTGCTGCTCGCCTTCGGCGACAGCAAGGCCGAGGCGGTGGCCGGCGCCGTGGAGGGCCCCGTCACGGCCTCGCTCCCCGCATCCGCGATTCAGCTGCACCCGCACGCCACGGTCGTGATCGACGAAGAGGCGGCATCCGGCCTGCGTTTCGCCGACTACTACCGGTACACGTTCGACAACAAGCCCGAGTGGCAGGGCCTGTAGCGGCCGCCGGTTCTCGGCCAGCGCGCCGGCACCCCCGACGACCGACGTAGGGTCGAGCAATGATCCTTCCCGACGGACTCCTCGACCTGCTGCGCGCGCCGAGCACCTGCTACATCGCGACGCTCATGCGGGATGGCTCGCCGCAGCTGACGCAGGTCTGGGTCGACACCGATGGCGAGCATGTGATCGTCAACAGCGTCGACACGCACCTCAAGGTCCGCAACATCCGTCGCGATCCCCGCGTCGCCCTGACGATCAGCGATCCCGCCAAGCCGCGACGTTTCTTCCAGGTGCGGGGTCGCGCGCTGAGCGTGACCGCGGAAGGCGGCGCCGAGCACATCGACACCCTCTCGGAGAAGTACAGCGGCAAGCCCTATGGCTGGTACGGCGGCCGCGACCAGGTGCGTGTGATCATCACGATCGGGGCCGACAGGATCAGCAGCGTCGGCGGCTGACCGCCCCGCGTCCGCTCAGCCCCAGGCCAGCGCGAGCAGGAAGTCCAGGCTCAGCGGGGCCAGCGCCATCGTCGAGACATCGGCGGGAGTGATCCAGCGCACTTCGGCGATCTCGGCGTGCGCCGACACGGCATCGGGCTCCGCGGCGACGCGGAACGCGGCCGCGACGACGCGATGCCCCGGCTCGTTGGCCGCATCCGCTTCGAACGTCCCGAGCGGCTGCAGATCGTGCGGCTGGACGACGAGGCCCACCTCCTCGTGCAGCTCGCGCGCCAGGGCTTCGGCGGCGCTCTCGCCGGTCTCGGGCTTGCCCCCCGGCTGCATGAACACCGAGGTGCCGTGCTTGCGGACGACCAGCACCCGCCCATCGACATCCGTGATCACGGCAGCGCTGACGAAGATCCGCGGGGACGTCACTCCGTGAAAACCTTGCCGGGGTTGAGGATTCCCTGCGGATCGAAGACGCGGGTGATCTCGCGCTGCAGCTTCCACTGGTCGTCCCCGAGCTCGTCGGCGAGCCACCGCCGCTTCAGCAGGCCGATGCCGTGCTCGCCGGTCAGCGTGCCGCCGAGGCGGAGGGCGGCGCGGAAGAGGTCGTCCGCGGCATCCCAGATGTGAGCCGGCACCTCGCCGTCCGGAAGGGCGTCGAAGATGAAGTTCGGATGCAGGTTGCCATCGCCCGCGTGCGCCACCGTCGGGATCGTCACGCCGTGCTCGCGCTCGACCCGCGCGATCTCGTCGAACATCTCGGGGAGGCGGCTGCGCGGTACGGAGACGTCCTCGATCAGCGTCGTGCCGAGCGCCTCCATCGCCGGATGCATCGACCGGCGGATCGCCAGCAGCCGTTCGCCCTCGGCCGGGTCGTGCGTCAGCGAGACGGTCCCACCGCCGGCCGTGAGCACCGCCGCGATCGCGTCGGCCTCGACATCCGCCGCAGGCCCATCGGTCTGGATCGTGAGCTGAGCGGCGCCGGGCGTGGGGGCCGGCAGCGCGAGCAGCCGGTGCACCGCCTCCAGGCACGCGGCGTCCATCAGCTCCATGATCGACGGCTGCAGTCCGGCCGCGGTCACTGCGGAAGACGCGGCAGCGGCGGCGCGCACGTCGGGGAACGTCGCGGCCACGGTGCACGGCACCCCGGGCACGAGCCGGCGCAGTTTGAGCGTCGCCCCGACGATGACGCCGAGGGTGCCCTCCGATCCGATGACGAGCGACGTGAGGTCGAGTCCGGTGACGCCCTTGACGCTGCGGTGACCGAGCCGCAGGATGCGCCCATCGGCCAGCACGAGGTCGATGCCCAGCACCGCGTCCCGCACGACCCCGTACTTCGCACAGAGCAGGCCGCCGGCGCCGGTGGCGATGTTGCCGCCGACCGTCGAGATGGCGCGGCTCGCCGGATCGGGCGCCCACCACAGGCCGTGCCCCGCGAGGTGGGCGTTGAGCTCGGCGTTCAGGATGCCGGGCTCGACGACGGCGAGCAGATCGTCCGGGCGCACCTCGAGGATGCGGGTCATGCCGCGGGTCGAGAGCGCGATCTCACCGGGGCCGGCGTTCGCCCCACCGGCGAGGCCCGTGCCCGCGCCGCGGGTCACCACCGGCGTGTCCGTCTCGCTCGCGATGCGCAGCGTCGCCTGCACGTCTTCGACGGATGCCGCGTGCACGACGGCGAGCGGCGCACCCGTGGACCGGTGCCCGGACTTGTCGGCGCGGGCGTCTTCGAGCGCCGCGGGGCTCGTGTCGACGTGCTCGCCGAGGTCGGCGCGCAGGCGCGCCAGCACGTCGGTCGCCACGTCGGTTCGCAGGTGTGCCGTCATGAGAGTCGCCGGCGACCCGAGAGCACTCCCGACGTGACGGCGACCACGGCGAAGGCGATACCGATCCAGGTCTGCCCCATGCTCCACCACGCGATGGTCGCCGACGCGAAGATCAGGAGTTCCACGAAGGAGCGCACGAAGAGGTGCGTGGGGATGACGGCTTTCGGGGATACGAACAGAGCCCAGAGCAGGATCGCTGCGGCGGGCGCCGCGATGCCGGCCACGATGTTCCACGGGAACGGCCACGCGAGGAAGCCCCAGAGCGCGAACGTGAGGAAGGCGAAGATCTCGGTGAGGAACCGGACGATGTCGAGGCCGGCCAGCGGGGCACGAGCAAGCGGCTCCTCGGGGCGCTGCGGAGCGACGGGCGACGACTCGGACATGGCTCCATTCTAGGCGCCGGCGCTGCGCCGCTCTTCGGCGTGACCCGCGAGGATGCGGGCCAGCGGGCCAGCGGGGATGCGGGCACTGTGCGGGCTCAGCGGGGATGCGGGCTCAGTAACGGGCGTCCCACACCGCGGGCGAGTGCTCGGGCGTGCTGTCACCGTCCGCATGCGCGAAACGCAGAGCGGATGTCGTGAATTCGCGCGCGCTGAATTCCAGGGTGACCGCGCCGCTCCCGTCGCCCCCCAGGGTCGTTGTCGCCCACAGTGCTCCGTCGACGAGAACCTCGACGGCGGCGCCGGGAGCGCCCGACAGGGAGACCGACAGGACGCGCGGCTCCCGCCCATCCGGCTCCGTCGCCGTCACCACGCCGACGGCGGGCGCTCCCGCGGGGGAGCCGAAGGGCGCCGGATCTGCGGGCTCTACCGGCGGGGTGCCGTCCTGCGGGCTTCCCGGGTTGTGCGGGGTCGCTGGTGTCTGAGGAGCAGCGTCGGTCTGAGAAGGGTCGTTCCCGGAAGGCGTGTCGTTCTGAGGAGTGGGGTCGCTCTCCGGAGCGGGGCTGGGCGATGAAGTCGTCTCGGACTCCGCCTCTGGAAGGACATCGACCGGGGGGACCTCGCCCGGCGCCACCGCGTCGTCCACCTGCGGGTCGGTCACAGACTCGGCGGGCACCGTCGGAGCGTCGACGATGACCTGCTCCCCTTCGCCGGGGGCAGTGCCCGGCAGGTCGCCGGGCCAAGGACCCTCCGGGGGAAGTGATGAACTGGAGGGAGGAGAGATGGCGGCGTCACCGCTGGACGGAGCGCTCGCGTCATTCGTCGAGACGGAGCTGGCGGGTGGCCCGGCCACGATGGATGGAGCAACGGTGCCGGCTACGACGGCGCCGACCACCACGACGCTCGCTGCGGCGATACTCGCAGCGGCGGTCAGGCCCGAGAGCATCCCTCCGGCGGCGATACCGGCCGAAGCGCCCGCCAGTCCCGCCCCGGCGGCGAGCCCGGCCCCGACAACCGCGCCGGCGCCTGCGGCGGCGCTCGCACCGGCGGCGACGCTCGAAACCGCGACGGCGCCGGCAGCGGCGGCGCCCGCACCGGCGGCGGCGCCTGCACCGGTCGCAGCGGCCGCTCCTGCGGCTCCCGCTCCGGCGGCGCCTGCACCGGCTGCGGCTCCGGCCGCGCCCGCTCCTGCGGCGCCGGCGCTCGCGAGCCCGGCTCCTGCTGCGCCGGCGCTTGCGCCTGCGGCGCCTGCGCCGGCCCCAGCGACGGCCGCCCCGCCCGCTGTCGTACCTGCACCCGCAGCGCCGACGCCCGCTGCGCCCGCACCTGCGCTCGCAGCGCTGATTCCGGCTCCGGCAGCGCCGGCTCCGGCAGCGCCTGTGCCGGCGGCACCCGCGCCCGTTCCGGCGACCACGCCCGAGCCTGCCGCGCTGACGCCCGAGCCTGCCGCGCTGACGCCCGTTCCGGCGGCGCTGACGCCCGTTCCGGCTGCGCTGACGCCCGTTCCCGCGGCGCTCACGCCGGTTCCGGCGGCACCGAAGCCCGTTCCGGCGGCGCTCGCACCGGTGCCTGCGGCTCCGGCGCCCATTCCGGCCGCGCCCGACCCAGCGGCGCCGACGCCGGTTCCCGCCGCAGCCGAGCCTGCCGCGCCCGCGCCGGTTCCCGCCGCACCCGCGGCGCCTGCCGACGTTCCGACGGTGACGGCGCCCTCGGTGATCGTCGAGGGCATCGCAGCCAACGCCACGATGGCCACTCCGCCGCCCTGCACCGACGCGAGGTAACCGGCGGCGCCGGCCACCCCCACGGTGAGGGGGAGGAGGACGAGCGCCAGGCGGTGCGAGACGTGCTTGGCCTCACCGGCGACGATCGCACAGCGCGCGCACTCCGACAGGTGCGTCTCGAGCCTGACGGTGTTGCGGGTGCTGAGGTTGTTCCGTGCGTACGTCCCGAGCCGCTCGATGGTCCACTGGCAGTCCGAGCCGTCCTCGACGCTGCGCAGGTGCGCCTGGATCCAGGCCTCGCGAAGCCCCTCGCGGGCGCGGAACGTGAGCTGCGCGACAGCCGTGGGCTTCATGCCCAGGAGGGGCGCGATCTCGGCGGGCTTCATCTGCTCGACCTCCGAGTACCAGAGCACCTCCTGCCAGCGCGAAGGCAGGCTCTGGAATGCCCGGTGGGTGAGGCTGCGGTCGAGGGCGTCGTCGGTCGCCTCTTCGGTGGTTGCCGGGTCCTCGATGGCGTCGAGCTCGTCGGATGGGAGTTCCTTGCGCGAGCGACCCCACGCGGCCGCCGTGTTGCGGATGCTGGTGAAGAGGTAGGCGCGGAACGAACCGGTCGGCCCTCCACCCCTGAGGATGGACTGGTAGATGCGGGCGTAGGCCTCTTGCACGAGGTCGTCAGCGTCGAGGCTGGACGTGACCGACCGCGCGACGGTGACCGCGGACCGATAGTGCCGCCGCCAGAGTTCGCCGAACGCATCGCGGTTTCCCGAGCGCGTCCGCAGCACCAGTTCGGCATCGGCCGTGTCGCCGAGCAGCGGTGGCGTTCCCTCGGTCGGGGATCCGTCGGGTCTGATCATGGTGCTCCGGGTCTTCGGCGCTGAGGACGGTGCGGGTCCGAGAAGGCACGCGCTGAAGTGCGGTCCCCGGCCCCTTACCCATTCTCATGGTCAGCGCCCGTTTCGCCTAGCCCGACGGCGGATTCCCAGGGCAAGAAGAAACTTTCCCGGATCGGCGTAATAGACGGGGGCATCCGACGTCTCATCAGCAGGAAGGTCTGTCGGCAGCTCATCGGGGGATGAGCGTCCGGCAAGAGCGACTCGCGGCCCGGAGCGCATCCGAGAGCGGGTTCAGATGGGCCCCGGGTCTACCACGGGGGAGGGAGACCCGGGCCCGTCATTCCCCGCAGGGGGCCGTCGCTGGGGACGGCGGTGAGACGCGACGGTGGGGAAGCGGTGCGGGCTGTCCGCACTCAGACCAGCGGGGCGCCCGCCGTCCACACGCCGCACACTTCCAGTCCCGCCGTCAGCAGCACGGCGTCCGCCGAGAATCCTTCCGCGAGGCTCCCGAGCCGATCGCTCATTCCGATTGCGCCGGCGGGTGTGCTCGTCAGCGCTGCGACGGCCTCTTCCAGCGGCACGCCGGCGGCGACCACCAGCCGAAGAGCAGCGTCCTGCGTGGAGGTCGATCCTGCGATCGATCCGCCGCCATGGAGCCGTGCGACTCCGTCGACCACGTCCACCGCGAGGTCGCCGAGGGAGTAGTGCCCATCGCCGGCGCCCGCCGCGGCCATCGCGTCGGTGATGAGCGCGATTCGGCCGGGAGCAGAGGCGAAGAGCATGCGGATGATCCGGGCGTCGACGTGCACGCCGTCTCCGATCACCTCGAGCACGACGCGCGCATCGTTCGCGGCGGCGCCCACGGGGCCCGGTGCTCGGTGATGGAGCCCCCGCATGGCGTTGAATGCGTGCGTCAGCATCGTCGCGCCGGCATCGAAGGCGGCGACGGACCGGCCGGCGTCGGCATCCGTATGTCCCACCGCCGCGGCGGCGCCGGCCCGGGTCACGAGACCGATCGCCTCCATCCCGCCCGCCAGTTCGGGCGCCAGCGTCACCTGACGAAGGGTTCCTCGTCCGGCGGTCAGCAGAGCGGCCAGTGCCGCCGGGTCCGGGTTCCGCAGGAACTCGGCCCGGTGGGCGCCGCGGTGGCCGGCATCCAGGAACGGTCCCTCCAGATGCGAGCCGAGCACGTCGGGATCGGTCTCCGTGAGGTCGGCGACCATGCGCACGCGACGTTCCAGATCGTCCAGGGGCGCCGTCACCAGCGAGATCACGGCGCGCGTCGTTCCATGGGCTCGGTGCAGGGCACGGGCCGCGCGGATCGCATCCGGGCCGTCGTCGTACGAGAAGCCGGCGCCGCCGTGCCCATGGATGTCGATGAAGCCCGGCGTCAGCAGGGCACCGGCCCCCGCCACCTCGGTGGCATCCACGATCGTGCCGGCCGCGGCATCCCGCCATCCCGTTCCCGCACCGGTCTCGGCGACGACGCCGCCGTCGAAGAGGACCCATCCGTCGTCCACGATCCTCCCGCCCGTTACCAGGCGTGCGGAGTGAAGGACGGTCCTCACGAAGCGCCCGTGCCCGAGCCCGGCGCCCAGTCGATCTCGCCGGAGCGGTGGAACCCCGTCCCCTGGCTCGCCCACAGCGGTCCGAGGGCACCGACGCGCGCGCGGAAGGAGTCCCAGGTGCGCAGGGCCGAGTCCGCCGGGGACCAGCCGATCTCAGCCGCCGAGGCGATCCGCGGGAAGGCGAGCTGGTCGATGTCTGCGAGGGTCGCAACCGTCTCGGTCCAGAGCGGCGCCTCGACGCCCAGGATGTCGTCATCCTGGATGCCGGGCACGATGGCGGCGGGGTCCCACGAGTACGAGCGCTCGACGCTGGTCGGACCGTCGGCCCACGTCAGCCCCAGGGGCGTCGACGAGTCGTACTTCATGTCCAGGTAGGTCGCATCGGCGGGTGAGAGGATGACGCGGCCGCCGTTCGCGACGAAGGCACGAGCCTCTGCCGCCTGGTGCTCGGCCGGCGTGCGCAGCTGCCAGTACTGTCCGACCGTGCCGAGGGCGAGCCCGGAGGCGGCCCCGGCCTCGTGCCAGGCGATCGGAGTTTTGCGCGTGCCGGCGATGATCTGCGAGACCCGCGCGACGAAGGCCTGGAAGTCCTCCGCTGGCGTGCCGAGGGCCTCGTCGCCGCCGAGGTGCAGGTAGGGCCCCGGCGTCATCTCGGCGAGCTCGCCGAACACGTCGGCGAGGAACGCGTAGGTCGCCTCGTCGTGGATCTTGAGTGAGGAGAACCCGACGGCCCAGCCGGTGTACGGCTCGCCGGTCACGGGCAGTTCCTGCCCGAGTTCCCGGGCGGCGACGGCGTGCAGGTCGGTCAGCACCGGCGCCTCGGTCAGCTCCGGGTACGCGAGAGTCACCGCGTGGGTGTGGCCGGGCACATCGATCTCGGGCACCACGATCATGTGGCGGGATGCCGCGTACGCGACGATCTCGCGGTACTGGGCCTTCGTGTAGAAGCCACCAGGATCGCCGTTCGCCGACGTGCCGGAGGCGGTCTCGGTCAGCCTCGGCCACGCCTCGATCTCGATGCGCCAGCCCTGGTCGTCGGTGAGGTGCAGGTGCAGCGCGTTGAGCTTCAGCGCCGCGGCGCGGTCGATGTAGGCCTTGACGACCTCGACCGGGAAGAAGTGCCTGGCCACGTCGAGCATGACACCGCGGTAGGGGAAGCGCGGAGCGTCCCGGATGGCCGCGGCCGGCACGATCCACCGCCCGCCGCGCTCGGTGACGAGCTGCGTGAGGCTCTGGCGGGCGTAGAAGAGCCCGGCCTCGGTCTCCGCCTCGGCGCGCATCGCCAGGTCGTCGATGTACAGGCGATAGCCCTCCGCCCCCAGGCCCTCGCCCGAGACCAGCTCTTCGTCGATGGCGTCCAGCGCGGTCTCGATGGCGGCGTCCAGGTTTTGCGCGTCGAGCAGGTACGAGGCGGCGTGGGACAGGTCCTGGAAGACCGCCGGAGCGGGCACGATGTGCATGTAAGGAACCCTAACAAAAGCCCCCGCATCCGTCACCCCCCATCCGGTATGCTCATCAGGTCGCGACTGGCGTTGAGGTGGGCCACCACCGGGAAGCGACCGACACGGCATTCGACCGCACGCCTGGGCCGATGCGGACCTTCTTTTTCCGAGCCGTCGTCAAGGAGCACGCTGTGACCGACCCCTACTTTCACGCCCCCCTCTCCGAAGTCGATCCCGAGATCGCACAGGTGCTGCAGCGCGAGCTCGACCGCCAGCGCGGGTTCCTCGAGATGATCGCGTCCGAGAACTTCGTGCCCGTCTCCGTGCTGCAGTCCCAGGGCTCCGTCCTCACGAACAAGTACGCCGAGGGATACCCCGGCCGGCGCTACTACGGCGGGTGCGAAGAGGTGGATGTCGCGGAGGAGCTCGCCATCGAGCGGGCCAAGGCCCTCTTCGGCGCAGAGTTCGCGAACGTGCAGCCCCACTCGGGCGCCACCGCGAACGCCGCCGTGCTGCACGCCATCGCGCGCCCCGGCGACACCCTGCTCGGACTCGCGCTCGATCAGGGCGGACACCTGACGCACGGCATGAAGATCAACTTCTCGGGCCGCCTCTACAACATCGTCGCCTACGGCGTGGACCCCGAGACCTCGATCATCGACATGGACGAGGTGCGCCGCCTCGCGATCGAGCACAAGCCCAAGGTGATCATCGCCGGCTGGTCGGCCTACCCCCGTCAGCTCGACTTCGCGCGGTTCCGCGAGATCGCCGACGAGGTCGGCGCACTGCTCTGGGTCGACATGGCGCACTTCGCCGGGCTCGTCGCGGCCGGTGTCCACCCGTCGCCGGTGCCGCACGCGCACGTCGTCTCGTCGACGGTGCACAAGACGATCGGCGGACCGCGTTCGGGCTTCATCCTGACGAACGACGCCGACCTGGCGAAGAAGATCAACACCGCGGTGTTCCCGGGTCAGCAGGGCGGGCCGCTCATGCACGTCATCGCGGCCAAGGCCACGGCGTTCAAGCTCGCCGCCACCCCGAAGTTCCGCGACCGCCAGGAGCGCACGGTGCGCGGAGCGCACATCGTCGCCGAGCGGCTGACGCAGCAGGACGTCGCGGATGCCGGCATCGCGATCCGCTCCGGCGGCACCGACGTGCACCTCGTGCTCGTCGACCTCCGCGACGCCGAGATCGACGGCAAGCAGGCCGAAGACCTGCTGCACGACATCCACATCACGGTGAATCGCAATGCGGTGCCCAACGACCCTCGTCCGCCGATGGTCACGTCCGGCCTGCGCATCGGCACCCCGGCGCTGGCCACGCGCGGCTTCGGCGACGAGGAGTTCGCCGAGGTCGCCGACATCATCGCGCTCGCCCTGCTCCCGAACGTGGATGCCGAGGGACTCCGGGCCCGGGTCGCGGCCCTGACCGCCCGGTTCCCGCTGTACCCCGACCTGCACCAGTAGGCGGCCGGAGCCCGCCGGACCCGCGCCGCCGGACCGCGCCGGTTCGGTTTCATCGAGAATCGTCGGGCGGCCGAGGATCCGTGCGACGCGCCGAGTCTGGGCCGCAGGGCCGAGTCTCGATCCAGCGGCGGGGAACGGGACCCGCGTCGGGGGCCGGCGAAAGAGGAATGAGAGAAGGGAACGACATGACAGCGCAGAAGCTCGACGGCATCGCGACCGCGACGGCGATCAAGGCCGAACTGACCGAGAGGGTCACGGCGCTCGCCGCGCGCGGCATCGTTCCGGGACTCGGCACGCTGCTCGTCGGCGATGATCCGGGGTCACGCTCCTATGTCACGGGGAAGCACCGCGACTGTGCCGAGGTCGGTGTCGCCTCGATCCAGGTCGAGCTGCCGGCATCCGCTTCGTTCGACGAGATCGCGGATGCCGTCCGCGCGCTCAACGACGACCCGGCCGTGACCGGCTTCATCGTGCAGCTTCCGCTGCCGAAGGGCATCGACGAGAACGCGATCCTCGAGCTCGTCGACCCCGCGAAGGACGCCGACGGGCTGCACCCCACGAACCTCGGACGGCTCGTGCTCGGCGTCGACCCGGCGGCCGCCGTTGCGGCCCCGCTGCCGTGCACGCCGGCCGGGATCATCGAGCTGCTCACCCGTCACGGAGTCGGGATCTCCGGCAGACAGGTGACGGTGATCGGACGAGGCATCACGGTGGGGCGGCCGCTCGGGCTGCTGCTGACCCGCAAGGGCACCGATGCCACCGTCACGCTGACGCACTCCCGGACGGTGGATCTTGCGGCCGAGGTGCGCCGTGCCGACATCGTGGTCGCGGCCGTCGGCCAGCCGCACCTCGTGAAGGCGGACTGGATCAAGCCCGGCGCCGCCGTGCTCGACGTCGGCGTCACGCGTGTCGGCACCACCGAGGGCGGCCGGGCCAAACTCGCCGGGGATGTCGACCCCGCCGTGGCGGAGGTGGCGGGATGGCTCTCGCCGAATCCCGGGGGAGTGGGTCCGATGACCCGCGCCCTGCTGGTGTCGAACGTCGTCGAGTCCGCGGAGCGCGCGGCCGGCTGAGCGGGCGCGGCCGGCGCGGGTTTCGGGAGGAGATCTGCGTTCCGGAGGGCCGGAACGGCCCGCGGCATCCTCCCGATCCCGGATCTCCTCCCGAACCTGCGCCGGATGACGCGAACTGCGAGCCGTGGACCGCAGGGAGGGCCGGAACGGCGCGCGCCATCCTCCCTATTCGGGATCTCCTCCCGAACGGCCGCGCGTCCCAACCGGCACCGGGACCGGGGTGGGCCTCAGGCGCGGAAGCGCGCGAGGAACTCCTGGGTGCGCGGCTCGCGCGGCGCCCCGAAAACCGCGGCCGGTGACCCCTGCTCGAGGATGCGGCCCCCGTCGAGGAACACGACGCGATGGGCAACGTCGCGGGCGAAGGCCATCTCGTGGGTCGCCATGACGATCGTGGCGCCGTCCGCGGCGAGCTGGCGCACTAGGTCGAGCACCTCCGCGACCAGCTCCGGATCCAGGGCGCTCGTGATCTCATCGAGCAGCAGCAGCTCGGGCGCCGTGGCGATCGCCCGCACCAGCGCGGCCCGCTGCTGCTGCCCCCCCGAGAGGCGGTCGGGATGATCCTGGGCCTTCGCCGCGAGGCCGACGCGTTCGAGCAGGCGCATGCCCTCGGCATCCGCCTGCCGGCGCGGCATCCGCTGCACGCGCCGCATCGCCAGGGTCACGTTCTCGAGCACGCTCATGTGCGGGAAGAGGTTGTACTGCTGGAAGACGACCCCGATGCGGGCACGCACCGCGTCGGCGTTCACGCGGGGGTCGCTGACGTCCAGGCCCGACAGCCAGATCTGCCCGTCATCGATCCGCTCGAGCAGGTTCACGGTCCGCAGCAGGGTCGACTTTCCAGAGCCGCTCGCGCCGATCAGCGCGACCACCTCGCCCGGCTCGACGATGAGGTCGATGCCGCGCAGCACGACGTGGTCGTCGAAGGATTTCGACACGCCGTCCAGGCGCAGCACCGGCTCGGTCATACGATGCCGCCGACCTGCTCGCGCGCCCGCACCCGCGCCGTGTACCAGTCGGTGAGGCGGATCGTCGGAATCGCGAGCAGCACGAACAGCAGGCCGGCGACGACGTACGGCGTGAAGTTGAAGAACCTCGCCGTCTCGATCTGGGCCGCTCGCACGGCATCCACCGCACCCAGGATGGAGATCAGCCCGACGTCCTTCTGCAGTGCCACGAAGTCGTTCATCAACGCCGGGGTCACCTTGCGGACGGCCTGCGGGACGACGACCAGGCGCATGGTCTTCGCGTGGCTCAGTCCGAGCGAGCGCGCGGCCTGGCGCTGCGACGGATGCACGGCCTCGATGCCCGCGCGGAACACCTCCGAGACGTAGGCCGAGTAGGTGAGGGTCAGGGCGATGGTGCCCCACACCTCCGCGGGCACGCGCACGGGGATGAGCCCGAGTCCCGGGATGCCGAAGCCGACCAGGTACAGCACGATGATGAGCGGCACGCCGCGGAAGAGGTCGGTGTAGGCGGCGGCGAAGACCCGCAGCGGCAGCCAGATCGGACCCCGCAGTGTGCGGATCGTGGCGAGGAGCAGGGCTACGAGCACCACCAGGACCGACGCCATCGCCAGCACGCGGAGGTTGAGCAGGAAGCCCTCCCAGACCCGGGGCAGCGACGCGACGAACACCTCGCCGTTGAAGAACGTCTGCTGAACCACCGCCCAGCCGGGCGTGTTCAGGAGCGCGACCCATACCACCGCCGCGAGGACGAGCGTCGAGAGCAGGCTGAGGAGGACAGACCTGCCGCCCTGCCGCTTGCGATATGCCTGTCGCTCGAGTTCGACGGCGCTGGGCGCGTGCGCTGAGAGGATGCCGGGCGGGCCTGTCATCGAGCCAGGCTAGTCGAGCGCCGACGCGGGCTCATTCCAGCAACCGGACAGTGCTCATTCGAGCAGCGGGGCCAGTGCTCATTCGAGCAGCGGCGCCTGGCCCTCGCCCCCGAGCCACTCCGTCGCCAGCTCGTCGAGCACCCCGCGTTCCCGCAGCGCATCCACCGCCGCGGTCACGTCTTCGGTGAGCGGCGAGTCCTTGGCGAGCACGAGGCCGAAGCGATCGGCATCCGCACCCTCGATGGCCGGCAGCTGCCCGACGAGCACGCCGTCGGTCAGCTCGACCCCCGAGATGTAGAAGGCGGTGGGCAGGTCGAGGACGATCGCGTCGACCTGGCCGTTCTCGAGGGCGAGCTTGGCGTCGTCGTTGGAATTGAACGCCTGGGCGCCCTGCGTCGGCGCGATGACCTGCTCGATGGCGGTGAAGCTGGTCGTGCCGGTCTGGGCGCCGATCAGGAGCCCCTGCAGGTCGGCGATCGAGGATGCATCGGCCGCGGGGGAGTCGCCGGTGGTCACGACGACCTGCGTGGTCTCGTAGTACGGCGAGCTGAAGTCCACCGACTGCTCCCGCTCCTCGGTGATGGAGAACTGCTGCAGGTTGAAGTCGAAGTCCTTGGGTCCTGGTGCGATGGCCTCGTCGAAGGTCGTGCGCACCCAGACGACGTCGTCCTCGGCGAAGCCGAGCTCCTCCGCCACGGCGTACGCGACGGCGGACTCGAAGCCCTCCCCGCTCTCGGGCTCGTCGTCGATCACCCAGGGGTAGTAGGCCGGTTCGCCGGTGCCTACGGTGAGTCTTCCGGGTGTCACGTAGCCGCTGTCGGCGTCGTTCGATTCCGCCGGAGCGGAGGCGCCGGACGCACACCCCGTGAGGGCGAGCGCCGCGATCGCGACGCCGACCGTCGCGGCGCGCAAGGAGGAGCGGAAGTGCGGCATGGTGCCTCCAGTACTCGGGATGCCGCGGTCCGGGCGCGGCCCCACTATTCTCCCGCGGGGTGGCGTGGACGCCTCGGGTGCGGGTCGGTTTGTTACATGACCTTCATGCGAGCTCGGCTCTCCGGCGGGAGCGCCCTGCAGGGCGGCGCGAGACGGCTCAGCCGAGGTCGTCGAGCATCTTGCGCTGCTCGGGCGTGAGGCCGTCCTTGAGCTCCCGCTGCACCTCGGCCGTGGCCGAAGCGGGTCGCGGGGCGTCCGTCAGCGGCACGGTGCCACCCGCCGTCGCCCTCCGCTTGCCGGCGGCCCGGTCGTACAGCGCGCCGGCGTGTCCCTCGACGCGATCATCGATCGCGGCGTAGATCGCC
The DNA here is from genome assembly GCF_049847225.1 of Micromonospora sp. DT81.3. Lineage (NCBI taxonomy): Bacteria > Bacillati > Actinomycetota > Actinomycetes > Micromonosporales > Micromonosporaceae > Micromonospora > Micromonospora sp. DT81.3. The sequence continues at coordinate 650,706 of NZ_JBNCNY010000002.1, read as the reverse complement.
CAGCCGATGAGCAGGATGAGCGGCGGAAGCACGTAGCCCCAGAAGAAGCCGCCGACGTTGACGCCGGAGAGCAGCACGACCAGCATCCAGATGAGCAGCGCGACCACGTAGACGATCACGAACTCGACGAGGCGCTCGCCCACTTTGGTGCGCTGCGACGCCGACTTGGCGGACATCCGCGTGAACCACCCGTGTACGGCGGGCTTCACCCAGATCGTCCCGGCGGTCAGGATGACCGCGCCCCAGAACGCCGAGAAGCCGACGCGCGCCGGGGTGAGCCACCCGATCACGAGCAGCACGACGATGTTGAACACCAGGAGCGAGAGGAATCGCACGACCCATGTCTTCATACCCACTACGTTGCCACAGAGGACGAGCACCGTGCTCGGGCCTTGCGGGTTCGGCGCGGGTAGGCATCCCCCCAGCCCGAATCTCCTAGCGCAGCGCGACGAGCTTCGTCACGTCGTCGTACGGCAGCGTGTCGGACACCGCGGTCACCGTGATCTGGCCGAGCTCGATGCGGCCGGATGTCACGGTCAGGAACGCCGTGTCGGCGGCATCCCGTCCGGTCGCGATGCGCACCAGCGTCTGGCGCGGCGCCAGGGTGGTCGCGTCCACGACGTACCAGCCGCCGTCCACGTACGCCTCTGCGACCGCGTGGAAGTCCATCGGGTAGAGCCCCGGGGCGTACACGGACGCCATGCGCGCGGGGACGTTCAGTGCGCGCAGCAGGCCGACGGTGAGGTGCGCGAAGTCCCTGCAGACGCCCTGACGTGAGAGCAGCGTGCGCACTGCTCCATCGGTCGGCAGGCTCGACCCGCTCACGTACGCGAGCCGTGTGCCGACCCACGACGACACGGAGTGCAGCAGCTCGGCGGCGTCCTTGATGCCGGAGAACTCGGCGCCGGCCGTGGGTCCGAGCGAATCGGACTCGGCGTAGCGACTGGGCCGCAGATAGCGCACCAGGTCGGTCGGGTCGGGCTCTTCGAGTCCGGCGGCCGCGGGAACGGTCGCGGAGTAGTCGAAGCGGAGCTCGCCCACCGGTGCCTGCACCCGGTGCAGGCGGGTGCCGTGGGCATCGACGAGTTCCTCGGCTTCGATCTGCCGCCCGTCGACGCTCGCGTTGACCCACTCCTGCGACGGCTCGTAGATCTCGCCGACCGCGACCGAGAAGATCAGCTCGGCGGGCTCGGTGACCTTGACCGTGATGGTGCTGGCGACACTGCGCTGGGGAAGCTCTTCGGATGCCATACCCCAAGCGTGCCATGCTCCGGAGCGTGCCCCGTTCAGTAGCTCTCGCGCTCGCCGCCTTCGACCGGCGCGTAGCGGGCCGCGAGGCCCTCGGACCCGCGTGCAAGCAGCGCGACGTCCGCCCCCACGAGGATGAAGGACGCACCCGCGCCGAGGTAGCGATCGGCGAGTTCGGGATCGAATGCGTTCACGCCGACCGGGGTGCCGGCGGCGCGCACCGCATCGAAGGTGCGCATGACGGCGGCCTCGACATCCGGATGCGTCTGCTGACCGAGAAGACCCATGGATGCCGCGAGGTCGGACGGTCCGACGAAGACGCCGTCGATCCCGTCCACGGCGGCGATGTCCGCCGCCTCCTCGACACCCGCGACCGTCTCGATCTGGACGTACAGCGATACGTGCGCGTCGGCCGCCCCGAGGTAGTCGTCGACCCGGTTCCACCGCGCGGCCCGGGCCAGGGCGCTTCCGACGCCCCTCACGCCGCGTGGCGGATAGCGGACGGCGGCGACCATCTCGCGCGCCTGGTCCGCGGTGGACACCATCGGGATGAGCAGGTTCTGCGCCCCGAGATCGAGCAGCTGCTTCACCGTCACGACGTCGCCGACGGGTGCGCGCACGACCGGGGTGGTCGGGTAGGCGGCGACGGCCTGCAGCTGCGCGAGCGTGGATTCGAGCCCGTTCGGCGAGTGCTCCGTGTCGATCAGCAGCCAGTCCAGGCCCGCGCCGGCGCAGATCTCCGCGACGAGCGGCGAGCCGGAGCACACCCACATGCCGGCGAGCGGGCGGGCGGACTGCGCGATGCGCTCGCGGAACGTTGCGGCTAGCTGAAGCGGCACGAGATGGTCCCCATCGGTCCATAGTCGCAGTGCACCAGGTCGCCGCGCGACACCCACATCGGGCGCGTGAACGACCCGGCGAGGATGACCTCCCCCGCTTCGAGGCGGTCCCCGTGCTGGTGCAGCTTGTTGGCAAGCCACGCGACGCCGGTGGCCGGATGACCCAGGACACCGGCGGAGACGCCGGTCTCCTCGATCTCGCCGTTGCGGGACAGCACACCGGGCACCCACCGCAGGTCGATCTCGTCGGGGCGCTTCTGGGTCGATCCCAGCACCATCGCCCCGTACGCGGCGTTGTCCGAGATAGTGTCGACGATCGTGCGGCCCTCGAGCTCAATGTGCGAGTTCAGCACCTCGAGCGCCGGAACGGCGTAGTCGATCGCGGCCAGAGCATCCCCGAGCGTGCGGTCCGGGCCTGCGAGGGGCTGGGACAGCACGAAGGCCAGTTCGACCTCTATCCGGACGTTGGAGAAGAGGTCGACGGGGATCTCGGCGCCGCTCTCGTACACGGTGTCATCGAACATGACGCCGTAGTCGGGCTCTGTGATGCCGGTCGCCTGCTGCATCGCCTTGGACGTGAGCCCGATCTTGCGGCCGACGAGGCGGCGTCCGGCGGCGATGTTGCGGTCGCGCCAGACGGCCTGGATCGCGTAGGAGTCCTCGATCGTGGCGTCGGGGTAGCGCGCGGTGATCCGCGGGATCACCCCGTGCGTGCGGTCGGCCTCGGCCAGCTCCTCCGCGATCGCGGCGATGGTCGCGTCATCCAGCATCCTGCGTCTCCTTGTCGTTGTCACGCTACCCAGCGGTCCCTGAGCTTGTCGAAGGGTCGACGCCTCGAAAGGCTCGGCGACCGGGCAGCCTAGAGTTGGTGGCCCAGCTTGTACTCGCCCTGCTTCCAGCTCGGCAGCGCCTCGGCCGGCTCATCCGGGCGCGTGTAGGAGAACCCGTCGGCGCCGATCGTGACCGCCATCTCGCTGTCGTCGGTGCGCGCGACGAGCGGTTGCGGGCTGCCGTCGAGATCCAGAACGGTGGATGCCTCGGTGTACCAGGACGGCACCACGGGGTTGCCCCACCAGTCCCGGCGCTGGTTGTCGTGCACGTCCCATGTGACGACCGGATTGTCGGGGTCGCCCGTGTAATAGTCCTGTGTGTAGATCTCGATGCGGTGCCCGTCGGGATCGCGCAGGTAGAGGTAGAAGGCGTTCGACACGCCGTGGCGCCCCGGTCCGCGCTCGATCGCATCGGAGCGCCGGAGCGCCCCGAGCTTGTCGCAGATCGCGATGATGTTGTGCTTCTCGTGCGTCGCGAACGCGATGTGGTGCATACGAGGTCCGTCGCCACCGGTCATCGCGGTGTCGTGCACCGTGGGCTTGCGCCGCATCCACGCCGCGTAGACGGTGCCCTCCTCGTCCTGGATGTCTTCGGTCACGCGGAAGCCGAGATCCTCCATATACGCCACCGCACGGGGCACGTCGGGCGTGACCTGATTGAAGTGGTCCAGTCGCACGAGGGCACCCGGTGTGTAGAGGTCGTAGCGCCACGCGAGACGTTCGACGTGCTCGACGTCGTAGAAGAACTCGTACGGGAATCCGAGCGGATCCTCCACGCGCACGGAGTCGCCGATGCCCTTCGTGAAGCCCTCGGGGCGACGCTCGACGCGGCATCCGAGCTCCTCGTAGAACGCGACGGCGTTGTCGAGCTCTTGGGGGCTGCGCACCCGGTACGAGAAAGCGGCGACCGCGGCGACCGGACCCTTGCGCAGTACGAGATTGTGGTGGATGAACTCCTCGAACGAGCGCAGGTAGACGGCGTTCTCGTCCTCCTCGGTGACGATGAGGTCGAGCACGTCGACGTAGAACGCTCGGGATGCCGCGAGGTCGGTCACGACGATCTCCATGTACGCGCAGCGCAGGATGTCGGGTGCCGGGGCAGTGGGTGTGGGGAGGCGGTCATTCATATCAGCGTCCTTGCTTTCGTATCCGGTCCCCGAGCCTGTCGAGGGGTCGACGCCTCGACAGGCTCGGCGACCGGGATGGTGTGGGTCCGTCGACGAGACGAAGGGCCGTCAGCGGGGGTCGGGGTCGTCGAGGTCGGTCTCGCCGTGAGGGTTCGGCATCGGCGCCTTGCCGAAGGTCGGGTTGTGCGCCTCGCCGAGGGTGATGTGCACGGCCTGCTGGTCGGTGTAGAAGTCGATCGAGCGGTATCCGCCCTCGTGCCCGAGACCGGAGGCCTTGACACCGCCGAACGGGGTGCGGAGGTCCCGCACGTTGTTCGAGTTGAGCCACACCATCCCGGCCTCGATCGCCTGCGAGAAGTTGTGCGCGCGCTTGAGGTCGCTCGTCCAGACGTAGGCCGCGAGGCCGTACTTCACTCCGTTCGCCAGGGCGAGGGCCTCCTCGTCGGAGTCGAACGGAGTGATCGCGACGACCGGGCCGAAGATCTCCTCCTGGAAGATCCGGGCCTCCGGGGCGACATCCGCGAACACCGTCGGCGCGACGAAGTTGCCCGTCGGGAAGCCGTCGGGACGCCCGCCGCCGGCGACGAGCCGTGCCTCGGTCTTGCCGATCTCCACGTAGCTCATGACCTTGTCGTAGTGCTCCGGATGCACCAGCGCGCCGACCTCGGTGGCCGGATCGTGCGGATAGCCGACCACCACGCGCTTGGCCTGCGCGGCGTATCGCTCGACGAACTCGTCGTAGATCGGGCGTTCCACCAGGATTCGCGAACCCGCGGTGCAGCGCTCGCCGTTCAGCGAGAACACCCCGAAGATCGTGGCGTCGACGGCGGCCTCGAGGTCGGCGTCCGCGAACACGACGGCGGGTGACTTGCCGCCGAGCTCCATCGACAGCCCCTTCAGGAACGGCGCGGCGTTGCCGAAGATCAACTGCCCCGTGCGGCTCTCGCCCGTGAAGGAGATGAGGGGAACGTCCGGATGCTTCACCAGGGCGTCCCCGGCTTCCTCGCCCAGCCCGTTGACCAGGTTGAAGACCCCCTGCGGGAGACCCGACTCCTCGAAGATGCCCGCCCACAGTGAGGCCGACAGCGGAGTGAACTCCGCGGGCTTCAGCACGACCGTGTTGCCGGTCGCGAGGGCGGGGCCGAGCTTCCACGACTCCAGCATGAACGGGGTGTTCCAGGGTGTGATCAGCCCCGCCACGCCGATCGGCTTGCGGTTGACGTAGTTCATCTGGCGACCCGGCACCTTGAAGGCGTCATCCGTCTGCGCGACGATCAGGTCGGCGAAGAAGCGGAAGTTCTCGGCCGCCCGGCGGGCCTGGCCGAGCGCCTGGGTGATCGGCAGTCCGGAGTCGAAGCTCTCCAGCTCGGCCAGCCGGGCATCCCGCGACTCGACGATGTCGGCGATCCTGTGCAGCACGCGCGAGCGCTCGCGCGGCAGCATCCGAGGCCACGGTCCCTCGGTGAACGCACGCCGGGCGGATGCCACCGCCCGGTCGATGTCGGCCTTCTTGCCGGCTGCAGCCTGCAAGTACGTCTCGTTCGAGACGGGGTCGAGCACGTCGAACGTCGAGCCGTCCGCGGAGTCGACGAACTCGCCGTCGATGTAGTGCTGGATGCGGGTGGGCAGATCGGCGGGCACGTGCCCGCGGACCACGGCGGTGTCGGTCATCGCTTCTCCAGTTCTGCAAGTCGGGGGAGGCCGAGCGCCTCGTCGGGGTGCTCGTGCACGAGGTAGGCGTCGAGGGTCGCCGAGCGGTGGCGGCGGGCGGCGTCCTCGATCTCGCTCAGCGGTGCGCTGATCTCGATCAGCCGCACGATGTTCTCGTGCTCGCGCACGGACTCCGCCGCGCGACCGGGCACGAAGCTGAAGGTCGAGTCGCGGAGGTTGCCGAGCCGGCCCCATTCGCCGCGCACGATCTCGAGCAGACGCGGGTTCGCGCAGCGATCGAACAGCGTCGCGTGGAACTCCTGATTGAGCGCGGTGAACGAGTGCGGGTCGAAGTGGTCGAGCGTCTCGATCATCAGCGCATTGATCTCGCGGGCGCGGCGGATGTCGTCGGCACTGAGCTGCCGGGCCGAAAGCGCGGTCGCCGCTCCCTCGAGGATGCTGAGCGCCTGCATGCTGTTGCGGTAGGCCGAGTCATCCACCATCGACACGTGCGCGCCCACGTTCCGCTCGAACGTGACGAGCCCCTCGGCCTCCAGCTGGCGGATCGCCTCGCGGACGGGGACCACCGACATGTCGAGGTCCTTGGCCAGGTTGCCGAGGACGAGCCGGTAGCCGGGCGTGAAGTCCTGGCGGGCGATGCGCTCCTTGATGAAGTGATACGCCTGCTGCGACTTGCTGAGGTCGGATTTCACCGCGTCTTCCGCCACGTGCGGTACCTCGCCTTCCACGCGTCGTTCATCGGGAAGAGCCCATCCACCGGATGCCCCGCCCGCACCTGTTCGGCGACGAAGGCGTCTTCTTCCTCCTGCTCGAGGGCCGCATCGACGACCTCCTCGACGAGGGAGGGCGGGATGACGATCACGCCGTCACCGTCGCCCACGATGATGTCGCCCGGCTGTACCGTGGTGCCGCCGCAGCCGATCGTGACGTCGACGTCCCATGGCACGTGCTTGCGGCCGAGCACCGCCGGATGCGCGCCGTTGGAGAACACGGGGAGGTCGATGTCGGCGACCGTGTCGTAGTCGCGGACCCCGCCGTCCGTGACGATGCCGGCGGCGCCGACGGTGTACGCGCGCAGCGCGAGCACGTCGCCGAGCGTGCCGGAGCCGCGCTCGCCGCGCGCCTCGATGACGATCACCTCACCGGGCCGGACCGCGTCGAAGGCCCGCTTCTGCGCGTTGTAGCCGCCGCCGTGACTGGCGAAGAGGTCTTCGCGGCCCGGGACGAACCGGAGGGTCTTCGCCGTGCCGACGAGCTTGGTGCCCGGTCGGTTCGCGTGCACGCCGTCGATGGTCATGTTGTCGAGGCCCCGCTTGCGCAGCTGCGCGCTGAGTCCCGCCACGGGCGCGGCGACCAGCTTCGCGCGGAGTTCGTCGGAAAGGCCCTTCGCCCCTTCGACAGGCTCAGGGACCGATTCGCCGGTCGCCGAGCTTGTCGAGGCGTCGTCCTCGTTCTTCGCCCCTTCGACAGGCTCAGGGACCGATTCGCCGGTCGCCGAGCTTGTCGAGGCGTCGTCCTCGTTCTTCGCCCCTTCGACAGGCTC